>NZ_CAJPGQ010000006.1:0-224312 GCF_905339595.1 Burkholderia sp. BCC1977 | reverse complement strand
TATCGCGTGATCCTGCGGATGCCGTTCGGGCTCAGGCAGGAAACACGCCGGTCGACAGGTAGCGGTCGCCGCGATCGCAGACGATGAACACGATCGTCGCGTTCTCGACCTGACGCGCGATGCGCATCGCGACTTCGCATGCACCACCCGACGAGATGCCGGCAAAGATGCCTTCGACGGCAGCGAGCCGGCGCGCCATCGTTTCGGACGCGGCCTGGCTCACGTTCTCGACGCGATCGACGCGGCTGCGATCGAAGATCGTCGGCATATAGGCCTCCGGCCACTTGCGAATGCCCGGAATGCGCGACCCTTCCTCCGGCTGCGCGCCGACGATTTCGATCGCCGGATTCTGTTCCTTCAGATAGCGCGACGTGCCCATGATCGTGCCCGTCGTGCCCATCGCCGACACGAAGTGCGTGACGCGCCCTTCGGTGTCGCGCCAGATCTCCGGGCCCGTTCCTTCGTAGTGCGCGATCGGGTTGTCGGGGTTGCCGAACTGATCGAGGATCACGCCCTTGCCTTCGCGCTGCATCTGCTCAGCAAGATCGCGCGCCAGTTCCATCCCGCCCTTTACCGGTGTCAGGATGATTTCCGCGCCGTAAGCGGCCATGCTCTGGCGACGCTCGACCGACAGGTCCTCCGGCATGATCAGCACCATCCTGTAACCGCGGATCGCCGCGGCCATCGCGAGCGCGATGCCCGTGTTGCCGCTCGTCGCCTCGATCAGCGTATCGCCCGGCTTGATGCGACCGCGCGCCTCAGCCTTGCTGATCATCGACAGCGCCGGGCGATCCTTCACCGAACCGGCCGGATTGTTGCCTTCCAGCTTCGCGAGCACCACGTTGTTGCGTGCGCGAATCTCGTCGTCCGGCAGGCGGACCAGTTGCACGAGCGGCGTGTTGCCGATCGTGTCTTCGATAGTTTTGTAAGCCATGGAGATACCGTGAGTGCGAGGCCGATCAATCAACTGATTGTAAACCAGCACCGGGGCGCGCGCCGGCAACCCCATCGCGACGATGGAATAGGCGTGCCTCACGATTCACGATTGTGCGCGTGCAGCATGCACGCAAAAAACCCGCGGCATGCCGCGGGAAGCCGTCGCAACGACGGCGACTGAAGGAGCCCTTCGTCTCGTGCGCGTTACTTCTGCGCGGTGCGGGCCGGCGCCGCGACAGGTTTCGCCGCAGCGGGCTTGCCCGCGGCCGGTGCGGCCGGTGCGGCCGGTGCCGCTGCGCTCGGGCCTGCCGCCCCGACCGTCAAGCCCTCCTGCTGAAGGCGCTCGACCGTATGGCCGCCCATGCCTTTCACGCGCGACGCGAGATCTTCTGCATTCCTGAACGGCCCGCGTGCGCCGCGCTCGTCGAGAATCGCCTTGGCCCGCGCGGGGCCGATGCCCTTGATGCCGACGAGCGCATCCTCGTTCGCGGTGTTGACGTCGACGGCCGCCCAGGCCGACGCGATCGCGCCGAACATCGCGGCGGCGGCAAACCATTTCCTGATCATGTGCTGGATCTCCGGTGAAAACGGTCGGCGGCTGCCGACCGTGAGACCCAGTCTAGCGATGCGACGCGTGAACTTAAACCTGGCCGGACAGCCAGCGCACGTAGCGATCGACACCTTCCTGCACCGTCAGGAACGGCGCATCGTAGCCGGCAGCACGCAGTTTGGTCTGGTCGGCCTGCGTGAAGCACTGGTACTTGCCGCGCAGCGCATCCGGGAACGGCACGTATTCGATCAGCCCTTGCTCGACCTGCTGCGCGAGTGTCAGCGGCGGCAGGTTGTCGAGCGCGCGCAGCGTGTTCACGACCGTCGACGCGATGTCGTTGAACGGTTGTGCACGGCCGGTGCCGAGGTTGAAGATGCCCGACTTCTCCGGATGATCGAAGAAGAACAGGTTCACCTTCGCGACGTCCTCGACCGACACGAAGTCGCGCGTCTGCTCGCCCGGCGCATAACCGCTGTATTCGCCGAACAGCTTGACCTTGCCTTCCGCGCGGAACTGGTTGAAGTTGTGGAACGCGACCGACGCCATGCGGCCCTTGTGGGTCTCGCGCGGACCGTACACGTTGAAGTAGCGGAACCCTGCGATCTGGCTCTTCGCGCTCGGCAGCACGCGGCGGATCACCTGGTCGAACAGGAACTTCGAATAGCCGTAGACGTTCAGCGGCGCCTCGACCTCGCGCTCCTCGACGAAACGCGTCGAGCCGCCGTAGATCGCAGCCGACGACGCGTACAGGAACTGCGCGCCCTGCGCGAGGCACGCATCGAGCACCGCGCGGCTGTAGCGGAAGTTGTTGTCCATCATGTAGCGGCCGTCGGTTTCCATCGTGTCCGAACAGGCGCCTTCGTGGAACACCGCGCGCACCTTGCCGAAATCGCCGCGCGCGAAGCGCCCGACGAATTCCGTCTTGTCGAGATAGTCGTCGATCTCGCAATCGACGAGATTGCGGAACTTGTCCGCGCGGGTCAGATTGTCGACCGCGATGATGCGCGACTCGCCGCGCTCGTTGAGCCCTTTGACGATGTTCGCGCCGATAAAACCGGCTGCGCCGGTGACGATGATGGTCATGGTCGTTCTGCCTGAAAAATTACAAGACATGCGGGCGGCGCGCTCGGTGCGCCGCCGAATGCACTCAGTGAAACAGTTCGTCGTAGTCTACCGTGGCCGTACCCAGCTTGCCGACCACGATGCCCGCCGCACGGTTTGCGAGCACGACGGCATCGACGAGCGGCACACCGGCTCCGAGCATCGTCGCGACCGTCGCGATCACGGTATCGCCCGCGCCGGACACGTCGTACACCTCGCGTGCGAGCGCCGGTGCATGCAGCTCACCCGCTGCGGAAAAGAGCGTCATCCCCTCTTCCGAACGCGTGAGCAGCAACGCATCGAGATCGAGCTCCGCACGCAGCGTCGCGACACGCGCGCGCAGGTCGTCTTCCGATTGCCACTGGCCGACGACTTCGCGCAATTCGGCACGGTTCGGCGTGATCAGCGATGCGCCGCGATAGCGCGCCCAGTCGCCGCCCTTCGGATCGACGAGCACCGGCTTGCCGGCCGCGCGCGCCTTCTCGATCATCGTCGTCACGTGCGTCAGACCGCCTTTCGCGTAATCCGACATCAGCACGACGTCGTGCTGCGGCAGCAGCGTATCGAAACGGGCGAGCCCGGCGAGCAGCACCTCGTGCGTCGGCACCGCCTCGAAGTCGACGCGCAGCAGCTGCTGCTGGCGCGCGAGCACGCGCAGCTTGATGGTCGTCGGCAGCGACGCATCGCGTTCGAGGTGGGGCGTCACGCCGCTGCTGTCGAGCAATTCGACGATGCGCTCGCCCGGTTCGTCGCAACCGACCACGCACAGCAGCCCGGCCTGACCGCCGAGCGTCACGGCGTTGCGCGCGACGTTGGCCGCGCCGCCGAGCCGCTCTTCCTGGCGCTGCACGTGCACGACGGGCACCGGCGCTTCCGGCGAAATACGGTCGACGTTGCCGAACCAGTAGCGGTCGAGCATCACGTCACCGACCACGAGCACGCGCGAGCGCGCGAGCTGCGCGCGCGGTACCGGCACCACTTCGCGAAGGATAGTCATCGTGCGCTCATCCACGGGAGGGGGATTGGGGATCGACATGCGGACGCCCGATCGCATGGTAGTCGATGCCGAGTTCGGCCATCGCGTCCGGCTCGTACAGGTTACGTCCGTCGAAGATCACCGGCGCCTTCAGTTCGGCCTTCAGACGCGTGAAATCCGGGCTCCGGAATTCCTTCCACTCGGTGACGATCACGAGCGCATCCGCAGCGGTCACGGCCGCCTCCTGGGTATCGACGAAGTGCAGGCGCGCAAGCGCGTCGGAAGCGTCGCCGAGATCGAGCGCGAACACGCGGCGCGCCTCGTCGATCGCGACCGGATCGTACGCGCGCACGGTCGCGCCACGCCCGAGCAGCGCGGCGATCAGCCGACGGCTCGGCGCCTCGCGCATGTCGTCCGTATTCGGCTTGAACGCGAGGCCCCAGACCGCGAATTCGCGACCGGTCAGGTCCGCGCCGAAGCGCTGCTCGATCTTGCCGATCAGCACGTCCTTCTGTGCGGAGTTGGCCGCTTCGACGGCCTCCAGGATGCGCAGCGGCTGGCCGTTTTCGCCGGCGGTGCGGATCAGCGCCTGCACGTCCTTCGGAAAGCACGAGCCGCCGTAACCGACGCCCGCGTACAGGAAGTGATAGCCGATGCGCGGATCGGAACCGATCCCGCGGCGCACGGCTTCGATGTCGGCACCGACCTTGTCGGCGAGATTCGACATCTCGTTCATGAACGAGATACGCGTCGCGAGCATCGCATTCGCCGCATATTTCGCGAATTCCGCCGAGCGCACGTCCATGTAGATCGTGCGCTCGTGATTGCGGTTGAACGGCGCGTACAGCTTCTTCATCTTCTCGCGCGCCACCGTGCCCGTCTCGTCGTCGTCGACACCGATGATGATCCGGTCCGGGCGCATGAAGTCCTCGACTGCCGCACCTTCCTTCAGGAATTCCGGATTCGATACGACCGAGAAACGATGCGCGACGCTGCCCGCGAGCCCGCGGGCGCCGAGTGCCTCGTCGACCACCGCGCGCACGCGCTGCGCGGTGCCGACCGGCACCGTCGACTTGTCGACGATCACCTTGAAACCGGTCATGAAACGGCCGATGTTGCGCGCGGCCTCGAGCACGTATTGGAGGTCGGCCGAACCGTCCTCGTCGGGCGGCGTGCCGACCGCGATGAACTGGATCTCGCCGTGCGCGACGCTCGCCTCGATGTCGGTCGAGAAGCGCAGACGCCCTGCCGCGCGATTGCGCGCGATGACGTCCAGCAGGCCCGGTTCGTGAATCGGCATCCCGCCATTGTTCAGGATGTCGATCTTGCGCGGATCGACATCCAGACAGAAGACGTCGTGGCCGATCTCGGCAAGACAGGAGCCCGTGACAAGACCGACATAGCCGGTGCCGATGATGGTGATTTTCATAGATGTTCCGGTACGTCCCGGTAATTGACTCACTTGGCCGCCGGGCCGGGCCCGGCGACAACCGCAGCGCGTCGGCGCCGCGCGCCGGGATCAACCCGGCATCGCAGGTTCGACGCGGCGCGGCGCATAGGTTTCCCAGCCGCTGCATCCGGGGCACTGCCAGTAGAAGAGCCGTGCCCGGAAACCGCAATTTTGGCACGTATAGCGTGGCAGATTCTTGGTGCGCTGCTTGATCAGCGTGCGCATCATTTCAAGTTCCTTACGGCGCGGCTCGTCGGCGGCCGCGATCTGCGCATCGAGCAGGTGCAGCATGCCCGACAGGTTCGGCGACTTCTCCATCTGCGTGCGCGCCAGCGTATGCGCCGCTTCCTGGCCGCGCAACCCGGCGATGTGCTGATACGCGACATCGAGCAGGTCGTTCGACGGATAGCGATCGACGTAGCCCATCAGCAGTTCGGCGCCCTCGACCGGCTTGTCGAGCGCGACATACGCCTTCATCAGCTTGTCGGCGACGAGCGGCAGATAAGCGGGGTTCTGCGCCTCGACGCGCTTCCAGTGCTCGATCGCGGCCGCGTGATCGCCCGCCGCCTGCGCGGCATCGCCGGACAGGATCGTCGCACGGACGTTCTGCGGGTTCGCGGCAAGCGCGAGCTTCAGTTGCTCGGCGGCGGCCGCGGTGTTCTTGCGTTGCAGCGCGTCCTGCGCGAGTTCGCAATGGAACTGCGCGATTTCGGTGTCGAGCGGCTTGTCGCTCATCGATTCGATGCGCTTCGCGGTATCGATCGACTTGTTCCAGTCCTTCTCGATCTCGTAGATGGTCAGCAGCGCCCGCTGCGCGCCCAGCGCGTAGTCGCCGTCGGCGAGCCGGTGGAAGGCCTCCTCGGCACGATCAAGCAGGCCGGCCTTCAGGAAATCCTGGCCGAGCTCGTACAGCGCGTGGTCGCGCTCGTTCACCGGCAGGTCCGTGCGGCTCAGCAGGTTCTGGTGCACGCGGATCGCACGGTCCGTTTCGCCGCGGCGGCGAAACAGGTTGCCGAGCGCGAAGTGCAGCTCGACCGTCTCGGGGTCGAGCTTCGCGACCTCGATGAACGCGTCGATCGCCTTGTCCGGTTGTTCGTTCAACAGAAAGTTCAGGCCGCGGAAATACGATCGCGGCAGGTTGGCGCTCTCCGACAGGAGGTTCTTCAGGTCATAGCGTGACGCCGCCCAGCCGAGCGCGAACGCCACCGGAATCGCGAGCAACCACCAGAAATCCAGATCCATGCGAAATATCGAAGCAGAGACGAAAACCGCGCGAGGGTCGCGCGGCGTCCGTGTTAAATGACGGGCGGCATCGGCGGCTGGTCGACGATGGCCGGGGTTTCGCGCGCCGCACGCAGATCGCGCTTCAGGCGCCCGTTCTCGAGGCGCACGCGGAAGATCGCCGGCAGCGCGGACAGCAGGCCGGCCAGCAGCCCCACGACGAAGAACGCGAGGCCGATCAGGATCAGCGGCGCTTGCCATGCGTAGCCAGCAACGAAATTCAGCGTCGCGGTTTGCGTATTGGCCAGTGCGAGCACCAGCAGCAGCACGAACACCAATACCCGGATCAGCCAGACGATAAACTTCATGTAGCCCTCTCTTTGTTGAGGTTTGCCGTGGCGCGCGACTCCCCTTCGCGGCGCCGAATCGACCCGTATTGTAAAGGAAGCGTTTCCGCGTCACCGCACATCCTGCGGATGCGCATTGCCACACGGCAGCCGGAAATGAAAAAAGCGCCCGCAAGGGGCGCTTTTTTCTTCAGCCTTCGCCGGATGGATTCCGGGCAAGCCGAACGACATTCAACGGTCGTCGTCCGGATCATCAGCTTTCAGCGGCTCGCCGGCGCGGCCGTCGACGCGTTCACGCAATTCCTTGCCGGGCTTGAAGTGAGGCACGAACTTCTCGGGCACCTGCACTTTCTCCCCCGACTTCGGGTTGCGTCCGACGCGCGCCGGGCGACGGTTGAGGCCGAAGCTGCCGAAACCCCGAATTTCAATGCGATGCCCTTTCGACAAGGCGTCGGACATCGCATCGAGCATCGTTTTCACCGCGAAATCCGCATCCTTGAGGACAAGTTGCGGAAATCGCAGTGCCAGCTGCGCGACCAACTCGGATTTGGTCATACTTCAGCAGACCTCGTGAGGCTTACTGGTTCTGGCCGTCGAGCTTCGCCTTCAGCAGCGCGCCGAGGTTGGTCGTACCGGTCGCAGCAGCGCTGGTGTCCGACTGCAGGCCGCGGATCGCTTCCTGTTGTTCAGCCGAATCCTTCGCCTTGATCGACAGGTTGATGCCACGCGACTTGCGATCGATGTTGATCACCATCGCGTTGACCTTGTCGCCTTCCTTCAGCACGTTGCGTGCGTCTTCGACGCGATCCTGCGAGATTTCCGATGCGCGCAGGTAGCCTTCGATGTCGCCCGTCAGCGTGATGACAGCGCCCTTCGCATCGACCGACTTCACCACGCCGTCGACGATCGAACCCTTGTCGTTCATTGCAACGTAGTTGCTGAACGGGTCGCCTTCGAGCTGCTTGATGCCGAGCGAAATACGCTCCTTCTCGACGTCGATGCCGAGCACGATCGCTTCGACTTCGTCGCCCTTCTTGTACTTGCGAACGGCTTCTTCGCCGGCTTCGCTCCACGACAGGTCCGACAGGTGGACCAGGCCGTCGATGCCGCCCGGCAGACCGATGAACACGCCGAAGTCGGTGATCGACTTGATTGCGCCCGTGATCTTGTCGCCCTTCTTGAAGTTGCGGCTGAAGTCATCCCACGGATTCGGCTTGCACTGCTTCATGCCGAGGCTGATACGACGACGGTCTTCGTCGATCTCGAGGACCATGACTTCGACTTCGTCGCCCAGCTGGACAACCTTCGACGGCGCAACGTTCTTGTTGGTCCAGTCCATTTCCGACACGTGGACGAGGCCTTCGATGCCCGATTCCACTTCGACGAATGCGCCGTAGTCGGTGATGTTCGTGACCTTGCCGAACAGGCGCGTGCCCGACGGGTAACGGCGCGAGATGCCTTCCCACGGATCGTCGCCCAGTTGCTTGATGCCCAGCGAGACGCGGTTCTTCTCTTGGTCGAACTTGAGGATCTTCGCGGTGACTTCCTGGCCAACCGACAGGACTTCGCTCGGGTGACGCACACGACGCCATGCGATGTCGGTGATGTGCAGCAGGCCGTCGATGCCGCCGAGGTCGACGAACGCGCCGTAGTCGGTGATGTTCTTGACCACGCCGTTGACGATCGCGCCTTCCTTCAGCGTCTCGAGCAGCTTTGCGCGCTCTTCGCCTTGCGTTGCCTCGATCACGGCACGACGCGACAGCACGACGTTGTTACGCTTGCGATCGAGCTTGATCACGCGGAACTCGAGCGTCTTGCCTTCGTACGGGGTCGTGTCCTTGACCGGACGCGTGTCGACCAGCGAACCCGGCAGGAACGCGCGGATGCCGTTGACCATCACGGTCATGCCGCCCTTCACCTTGCCGGTGATCGTGCCGGTGACGAGTTCGTTGTTGTCGAGGGCCTTTTCCAGCGACAGCCACGATGCAAGGCGCTTCGCCTTGTCGCGCGACAGGATCGTGTCGCCGTAGCCGTTTTCGAGTGCGTCGATCGCGACGGACACGAAATCGCCCGACTGCACCTCAACCTCGCCCTGATCGTTCAGGAATTCCTCGATCGGAATGTAAGCCTCGGACTTCAGGCCTGCATTGACGACCACGAAGTTGTGGTCGACGCGCACGACTTCGGCGGAAATCACTTCGCCGGCGCGCATGTCTTGGCGGGTCAGCGACTCTTCGAACAGAGCCGCAAAGGATTCGGTATTCGGGGTGGAGGTTTGCAGGTCGGACATAAAAATCTGATTGTGCATGGATCGCTGTGCCACGCCGGCCGGAATGGCAGGCTGAAAGGGCCAGATCGAAGTCCACACGGGGTTAAGGGTTTGAAACACGCTCCACGCTTACGGCGCGGAGCACCTACTGCTGCCCGCTTTCTCAGGCGGGCTGGCCGAGCGCCCGGTACCACTGCAGCACCTGGTCGACAGCCTCATCGACCGAAAGCGCCGACGTATCGAGCAGCCTGGCATCTGCCGCGGGCTTCAGTGGCGCGGCTGCGCGATTGCTGTCGCGCGCGTCACGTTCACGGAGATCCCGGAGCAAGTCATCTATATTAGCAGAAAAACCTTTTTGCATCAATTGCTTATGCCGTCTGGCCGCGCGCGCCTCGGCGCTGGCCGTCAGGAACACCTTCAGCACGGCGTCCGGGAAGATCACGGTGCCCATGTCGCGCCCGTCGGCGACGAGGCCCGGCGTCTTGCGGAACGCGCGCTGGCGCGCGACGAGCGCGGTACGCACCGGCCCGTGCACGGCAATCGCCGACGCGCGGTTGCCGACCGCTTCGGCGCGGATGTCGTTCGACACGTCGACGCCGTCGAGCTGCGCGCAGCCCTCGCGGAACGTGATGTGAAGATCGTCGATCAGCTTCACGAGCGCGTCGATGTCCTCCGCCGCGATGCCATAACGCACGCTCGCGAGCGCCGCGAGACGATACAGCGCGCCGCTGTCGAGCAGGTGGAAGCCGAGATGCGCGGCGACGAGCGCCGCGACGGTCCCCTTGCCGGAAGCGGTCGGACCGTCGATCGTGATGACGGGAGTCGGGTGAAAGGGTCGGGTCGATTTCATCGGTACGGTCGGGTCAGGCTTTGGCGAGCGCGGCGAAGCGGTCGAAATAGTCGGGGAACGTCTTGCCGACGCACTTCGGATCGTTGATCCGCACGGGCACGCCGCCCAGGCTGACGAGCGAGAAGCACATCGCCATCCGGTGATCGTCGTAGGTGTCGATCGCGGCGTTCGGCGTGAGCTGTTGCGGCGGCGTGACGACCAGATAGTCAGGGCCTTCCTCGACGATCGCACCGACCTTGCGCAACTCGGTCGCCATCGCGGCGATGCGGTCGGTTTCCTTGACGCGCCAGCTCGCGATATTGCGCAGCGTGCTCGTGCCGCTCGCGAACAGCGCGGCGACCGCGATGGTCATCGCCGCGTCGGGAATCAGGTTGAAGTCCATGTCGATCGGCTCGAGCTTGCCGTGGTCGTGGCCGATGCCGCGCACCTCGATCCAGTCGTCGCCCATCGATACGTTCGCGCCCATCTGCATCAGCGCATTCGCGAAGCCGACGTCGCCCTGGATGCTCGCGCGCCCCACGCCCTCGACGCGCAGCGGGCCGCCGCCGAGCGCGCCGGCCGCGAGGAAGTACGAGGCCGACGACGCATCGCCCTCGACCATGATGCGCCCCGGCGAACGGTAGCGCACGCCGGCCGGCACGACGAAGCGCTGCCAGCCGTCGCGCTCGACGGTCACGCCGAAGCGCTCCATCAGCCGGATCGTGATGTCGATGTACGGCTTCGAGATCAGCTCGCCGTCGACTTCGACGACGATCCTGCCGTCCGTCGCCTTCACGAGCGGCAGCGTCATCAGCAGCGCCGTGAGGAACTGGCTCGACACGTCGCCGCGCACGCGGATCGGCGCATCGACCGTGATCGCCGCAGGCTTGATCCGCAGCGGCGGAAAGCCTTCATTTTGCTCGTAGTCGATCTGCGCGCCGATCTGCCGCAGGCCGTCGACGAGATCGCCGATCGGCCGCTCGTGCATGCGCGGCACGCCGTGCACGCGATAGTCGCCGCCATTCACGGCGAGCGCCGCCGTCAACGGTCGCACCGCGGTGCCTGCGTTGCCGAGGAACAGGTCGGCGGTCTTCGCGGTGAACGCGCCGCGCGTGCCGGTGACCACACAGGTGTCGCCCTCGCGCGCGAGTTTCACGCCGAGCTTGCCGAGCGCATCCAGCATCACGCGCGTGTCGTCGGAATCCAGCAGGTTGGTGATCGTCGTGTCGCCTTCGGCAAGCGCCGCGAGCAGCAGCACGCGGTTCGAGATGCTTTTCGAGCCGGGCAGGCGCACGGTGCCCGATGCGCTGGAATACGGGCCGAGATCGAGATAGTCCATGGGAATCGTCCTGTTTCCTGTTATTTCTTGACCGGTTCGGCAGCGGGCTGCGCGCCACGTTCCTGCCATGCCTTGCGTGCCGCACGCGAACGCGTGAACACGGCTTCGAGCGCCGCGCCGTCGCCGGCGTCGATCGCCGCACGCAGCCGGGCGAGCACGCGCGTGTAGCCGTCGAGTTCGTCGAGCAGCGCCGCGCGATTCGCGACACACACGTCGCGCCACATTTCCGGGCTCGACGCCGCGATCCGCGTGAAATCGCGGAAGCCGCCCGCCGCATACGAGAATTTCAGTTCGGCATCCGTCTCGCCGAGGATCTGCTCGACGAGCGCGAACGACAGCACGTGCGGCAGATGGCTGATCGACGCGAACACGCGATCGTGCTGCGCCGTGCTCATCATGCGCACGTCGGCGCCGGTCGCCCGCCACATCGCGTCGATCCGCGCGACCGCTTCGGGTGCGTTCTCCGGCAACGGACACAGCACGACGTTGCGGCCGACGTACAGATCCGGCAGCGCGGCCTCGACGCCGCTCGACTCGCGCCCGGCGATCGGGTGGCCCGGCACGAATTGCGCGATCCGCACACCGAGCACGTCACGTGCCGCCGCGACGACGTCGGACTTGGTGCTGCCGGCGTCGGTGACGATCGTCGCAGCGTCGAGCCACGGCGCGATGCGCGCGAGCAACGGGCCCGTTTGCGCGACGGGCGCGGCCAGCAGCACGAGATCGGCGCCGGCAAGCGCGTCGCGCACTTGCGCATCGTCGTCGAGCGCCGCCGCGCGATCGATCACGCCGAGCGCGAGCGCGCGCTCGACCGACGCACGCGAACGGCCGACGCCGACGACTTCGCCCGCGCCGCCCGGTGCGCGCTCGCGCAGCGCGCGCGCCAGCGATCCGCCGATCAGGCCGACGCCGAAGATGACCAGTTTGTTGAATGCAAAGCCTGACACGACAAGAGCCAAGTGACGCGCGCGGAACGACGCCCCGCGCACGGAAGTCCAGATCCCGGGCAACGGGCCCGCACCCGGCGCGACCTGCACCGGATGCCGCCCGAACCCGCCTTGGGGCAGCGCCGCCCGGCCTGCCCTGCCCGCTTCGCCGCGCCGCCTGCGCATGCAGGCGACGGGCCGCTGCGCGTCAGCGCGCGCGCGGATACGAACCGAGTATCTTCAGGAACGCGGCCTTCTGGCCGAGCTCCGCGAGCGCGGCGGTCACGGCTGGCTCGTCCCGGTGCCCTTCGATGTCGATGTAGAAGTAATACTCCCACGTGCCGACTCGCGCCGGGCGCGACTCGAAGCGCGTCATCGACACACCGTGCCGCGCGAGCGGTTCGAGCAGCTTGAACACCGCGCCCGGCTCGTTCTTCACCGACACGATCAGCGAGGTCTGATCGTGTCCGCTCGGTCCGGCCGGCTGCTTGCCGATGATCACGAAGCGCGTGCGGTTGTGCGGATCGTCCTGAATCAGCGAGAACGCGATCTGCAGCCCGTAGTGCGCGGCCGCGCGGTCGCCCGCGATCGCCGCGACGCTCGGGTCGGCCGCCGCGAGACGCGCGGCCTCCGCGTTGCTCGACACCGCTTGCCGCTCGAGCTGCGGTGCGTTCGCGGCGAGCCACTGCTGGCATTGCGCGAGCGCCTGCGCATGCGCGCAGACGCGCGTCACGCCGTCGAGCGTGCCGCTCTGCGTGAGCAGGTTGTGATGAATCGGCAGCGCGAGCTCGCCGCTGATCAGCAACTGCGTCTGCAGCAGCAGGTCGAGCGTGCGCGACACCGCGCCTTCGGTCGAATTCTCGACCGGCGCGATACCGAACGCGGACGCACCGGCCTCGACCGAGCGGAACACCTCGTCGATCGACGGACACGGCAGCCCTTCGATCGACTGGCCGAAATACTCGAGCATCGCCTGTTCGCTGTACGTGCCGACCGGCCCGAGGAACGCGACGTGGATCGTCTGCTCGAGCGCGCGGCTCGCGGCCATGATCTCGCGCCAGATGGCGCTGATGTGCTCGCTCGCGAGCGGCCCCGCGCTCATGTCCTGCAGGCGCGCGATCACCTGCAGCTCGCGCTCCGGCCGAAACACCGGCGCGTTGAAGTGCTTCTTGACCTCGCCCACCTCGAGCGCCACCGCGGCGCGCTGGTTGAGGAGCGCAATCAGCTGCGCATCGATCGCATCGATGCGGTCGCGCAGCGGTTTCAGGCGGGAATTCAGTTCGTCGTCCATGCGTAGTTGCCGTGCTGTTTGAACAGCGCCGCGCTCAGGCGCCGCGCTGTTCGAAGTCCTTCATGTACTCGACGAGCGCCTTCACGCCCTCGAGCGGCACCGCGTTGTAGATCGACGCCCGCATGCCGCCGACGGACTTGTGGCCCTTCAGCTGCAGCAGCCCGCGCGCCTTTGCGCCGGCAAGGAAGTCTTCATTGCGCGTTTCGTCGGCCAGGAAAAAGGGCACGTTCATCCGCGAACGCACCGCCGGCTCGACCTTGTTCAGATAGAAGCTGCTCGCGTCGATCGTGTCGTAGAGCAGCTTCGCCTTCTCGATATTGCGGGCCTCGATCGCCTCGAGGCCGCCCTGCCGCTTCAGCCACTGGAACACGAGGCCCGCGATGTAGATCGCATAGGTGGGCGGCGTGTTGTACAGCGAATTGTTCTCGGCGACGGTTTTCCATTCGAATGCGGACGGGCAGATCGACAGCGCGCGATCGAGCAGATCCTCGCGCACGATCACGACCGTCACGCCGGCCATCCCGATGTTCTTCTGCGCGCCGCCGAACAGCACGCCGTACTTCGCGACGTCCATCGGGCGCGACAGGATGTGCGACGACACATCGGCAACGAGCGGCACGTCGCCGAGGTCGGGAATCTCGAACGTCTCGACGCCGTCGATCGTCTCGTTCGTGCACAGATGCACGTAGGCCGGATCGTCCGACAGTTGCCAGTCGGCACGGGCGGGCGCGCGCGTGAAGCCGTCCGCCGTCTTGCCGGATGCGGCCAGATGCGGCGTGCCGTATTTCTTCGCTTCGTTGAACGACTTCTGCGACCACGAGCCCGTCACGACGAAGTCGGCGGTCTTGCGCGAGCCGAGCAGGTTCATCGGCACGATCGCGTTCTCGGCGATGCCACCGCCCTGCAGGAACAGGATCCGGTGGCTGGCCGGCACCTCGAGCAACTCGCGCAGGTCGGTCAGCGCCGCCTCGTGGATCGACATGAATTCCTTGCCGCGATGGCTCATCTCCATCACGCTCATGCCGCTGCCGTGCCAGTCGAGCATTTCGTCGGCGGCCTGCCGCAGCACTTCCTCGGGGAGCGCCGCAGGACCGGCGGAGAAATTAAAGACGCGCATCGTGAAAACCTCGGGAGGGACGCGACCGGCTTGCCGCCGGCAGAAAGAACCGCGCCAGAAAAGAAATGGCCGCTTGCGCTCGCGCGCAAACGGCCATTATCGCACTGTCATCAGGCTCCCGCCAAACCCGGCCGAACGGCCGGGCGGCGTGCCCGGACGGCTTACTTGCCCGGCTTGACTGCCGCGACTTCCTTGTCAGCCTGCGCGCGCGTTGCCTGGATCGCTTGCGGCATGTACTTCTGCATCAGGCCGTTGACCACGTCGCGGCCAACCTGATCCTGAACCTGGATGAACTTGCGGCCCGTCGGGCTCTTGTAGAACGTCGTCAGATCCTTGATCTCCGACGTGCTGTAGTACTTCGCGTAGGCGTCGTACTGAGCCGACATCGCGTCGCTCTGGAACTGCTGCGAGCCGAACACCTTGCCTGCGCCGTCAACCAGCTTCGGCACTGCGTTCTTCTGCAGCGTCGGCACGGCGGCTTGCTTCTGCTTGTCGTTCAGCGTCTTGTTTTCCGACAGCGCGTCCGACAGGATTGCCGGCACGAGCTGCTTTGCCTGCATCTCGGCGCTGTTGCCGATAGCCGACACGAGCTTCGGCGCGTCGATCGCGTCGAGCAGATCCTTGATCGCTGCCTTCTTGTCGGCGTCGATCGGCGCAGCTGCTGCGGTCGTAGCCGGTGCGGAATTCGACAGCGCTTGCGCCATCGCGAACGTCGGCACCAGTGCAGCCAGCAGAACCAGTTGCTTGAATTGCTTTTGCATCATCACTCCCTTTTGGAAATATGAATGGTTGCTCGCCGACCGCGGCGCCTGGCGCCCGCGGCGGCTCGAGTCTCATCCGTTCTTCAGGCTTCGCCGTCCGACGCCTCGTCGGCCTCGCCATCGCCCTCTTCGGCTTCCGCGATCTGCTGCAGGCCGGAGAGCTTGGTACCCTCATCGAGACTGATGAGTGTAACACCTTGCGTGGCGCGTCCCATCTCGCGAATCTCCGACACGCGGGTGCGAATCAGCACGCCGGCGGTCGTGATCAGCATGATCTGATCCTCGGCGTCGACGAGCGTCGCAGCGACGACCTTGCCGTTGCGCTCGGACGTCTGGATCGCGATCATCCCCTTCGTGCCGCGGCCGTGACGCGTGTACTCGGTGATCGGCGTGCGCTTGCCGTAGCCGTTCTCGGTCGCGGTGAGCACGGTCTGCTCCTCGCTGCCGGCAACCAGCAGCGCGATGACCTGCTGCCCGTCCTCGAGCTGCATGCCGCGCACGCCGCGCGCCTCCCGGCCCATCGGACGCACGTCGTTCTCATCGAAGCGCACGGCCTTGCCGGCGTCGGAGAACAGCATCACGTCGTGCGCGCCGTCGGTGATCGAAGCGCCGATCAGGTAGTCGCCCTCGTCGAGGCCGACCGCGATGATGCCCTTCTTCATCGGACGGCTGAATGCCTCGAGCGGCGTCTTCTTCACGGTGCCGAGCGACGTCGCCATGAACACGAACTTGTCGGCCGAGAATTCCTTGACCGGCAGCACGACGTTGATCTTCTCGCCTTCCTGCAGCGGGAACATGTTGACGATCGGGCGGCCGCGCGAGTTGCGCGAGCCCTGCGGCACTTCATAGACCTTGACCCAGTACACGCGACCGCGGTTCGAGAAGCACAGGATGTAGTCGTGCGTGTTCGCGATGAACAGCGTCTCGATCCAGTCGTCTTCCTTCATCTGCGTCGCCTGCTTGCCGCGACCGCCGCGCTTCTGCGCTCGATACTCGGACAGCGGCTGCGACTTCACATAGCCCGCGTGCGACATCGTGACGACCATGTCCTGCGGCGTGATCAGGTCTTCGGTGTTCAGCTCGGTCGCGTTCAGCTCGATCTTCGAGCGGCGTGCGTCGCCGAATTCGGCCTTCACCGACGTCAGCTCTTCGCCGATCATCGTCGTGATCCGCTCAGGGCGGGCGAGGATGTCCAGCAGGTCGGCGATCTGCGCCATCACTTCGCGGTACTCGCCGATGATCTTGTCCTGCTCGAGACCGGTCAGGCGTTGCAGACGCATCTGCAGGATTTCCTGCGCCTGCGTGTCGGACAGACGGTACAGCCCGTCGGTCTGCATCCCGAACGCCGGGTTCAGGCCTTCCGGGCGGTACGCGGAGCGGCCGCCCGCCGACGCGTTCTCGGTCTCGGCGCGCGTGAGCATCTCGCGCACGAGCGACGAATCCCACGGCTTCGCCATCAGTTCCTGCTTCGCGATCGGCGGCGTCGGCGCTGCCTTGATGATCGCGATGAACTCGTCGATGTTCGCGAGCGCGACTGCAAGACCTTCGAGCACGTGGCCGCGTTCGCGGGCCTTGCGCAGTTCGTAGATCGTGCGGCGCGTCAGCACTTCGCGTCGATGCGACAGGAAGCACTGCAGGATTTCCTTCAGGTTCAGCAGCTTCGGCTGGCCGTCGACGAGCGCGACCATGTTCATGCCGAACGTGTCCTGCAGCTGCGTCGCCTTGTACAGGTTGTTCAGCACCACTTCGGGCACTTCGCCGCGCTTCAGTTCGATCACGACGCGCATGCCGCTCTTGTCGGACTCGTCGCGGATGTCGGAGATACCCTCGAGCTTCTTCTCGTTGACGAGCTCGGCGATGCGCTCGAGCAGCGAGCGCTTGTTCACCTGGTACGGCAGCTCGTCGACGATGATCGCCATCCGCTGGCCGCGGTCGATCTCCTCGAAGTGCGTGGCCGCGCGCATCACGACGCGCCCGCGCCCGGTGCGGTAGCCGTCGCGCACGCCGGCGACGCCGTAGATGATGCCGGCCGTCGGGAAGTCCGGCGCCGGGATGATCTCGATCAGCTCGTCGATCGTCGCTTCCGGGTTGCCCAGCAGATGCTGGCACGCGTCGACGACTTCGTTCAGGTTATGGGGCGGGATGTTGGTCGCCATGCCGACCGCGATGCCCGACGAGCCATTGATCAGCAGATTCGGGATGCGCGACGGCAGGACCGACGGCTGCATCTCGTTGCCGTCGTAGTTCGGCTCGAAATCGACCGTTTCCTTGTCGATGTCGGCGAGCAGTTCGTGACCGATCTTCGCCATGCGAATTTCGGTGTAACGCATCGCCGCGGCATTGTCGCCGTCGATCGAGCCGAAGTTGCCCTGTCCGTCGATCAGCATGTAGCGCAGCGAGAAGTCCTGCGCCATCCGCACGATCGTGTCGTACACCGCGGTATCGCCGTGAGGGTGATACTTACCGATCACGTCACCGACGATACGCGCCGATTTCTTGTACGCGCGGTTCCAGTCGTTGTTCAGTTCGTGCATCGCGAACAGTACGCGCCGGTGCACGGGCTTCAGGCCATCGCGGACATCCGGAAGGGCACGTCCGACGATCACGCTCATCGCGTAATCGAGATACGAACGGCGCATTTCCTCCTCTAGGGAGGTGGGCAGGGTCTCTTTGGCGAATTGATCCATGTATCCGTATCGTTTCGGAGCGAAGACGGCGAACGCCTTTCGCGTGGGCGCTGCATGCGCAACGCAACGCGAGATTCTAACATGCGCCCATCAGCCGCCAATTCGCCGCACCCCCTCTATATGTAAACAGCAAAAATCGCGGCCACGGCGACAGCACCCCGAACCGGCCGCGATCGCGCCCCTTCAGGACGGTCGGGGCTCGCGCGAGTCCGCGTCGCGCACGCGAGTAAACCCTTGCGGCCTTTCGCGCAATTTCGCGGACACGCTCTTGACAATCCCTGAAAGTTGCGGCAGGCCGGTGTTGCGCATGCACCACAAAGTTGGAGCGATCTTAGGGTGGGGAGGATTTTTTTTCGTAGGAAGGGAACGATATGGCAAAATGCCAACGCACTGAAAGTTAGACGCTGCTCGAAGTCTACACAGAGCGGTGCCGCGTTTTTTGTGCCGCACCAATGTTATACTTCGAGCAATGTATGACTTGTCACCGTCAACAGGCTCGCAGTAAACCTGCGGTAATCTCAATTTCGAGAGGAGAAATATGAATAAACTTTCAAAGCTCGCGTTCATTGCAGCTACCGCAGTTATGGCTGCATCCGCTTCGGCACAGTCGGTGCCGGCGTCGCGTCAAGCCGTCAACGACAACTGGGTGAACGGCACGGGCGAATGGGTGTGGATGAACGGCACGAACGAGCTCTGCTGGCGTGACGCGTTCTGGACGCCGGCCACCGCCAACGCGAAGTGCGATGGCGCACTGGTCGCCCAGGCACCGGCACCGGCACCGGCTCCGGTCGCACCGGTCGCTCCGGCAATCACGAGCCAGAAGATCACGTATCAAGCTGACGCACTGTTCGACTTCGACAAGGCAACGCTCAAGCCGCTGGGCAAGCAAAAGCTGGACGAACTGGGCTCGAAGATCCAAGGCATGAACACGGAAGTGGTCGTCGCTACGGGCTACACGGACCGCATCGGTTCGGACAAGTACAACGACCGTCTGTCGCTGCGCCGTGCGCAAGCTGTCAAGTCGTACCTGGTCAGCAAGGGTGTCCCGGCCAACAAGATCTACACGGAAGGCAAGGGCAAGCGCAACCCGGTCACGACCGGCTGCAACCAGAAGAACCGCAAGCAACTGATCGCCTGCCTCGCACCGGATCGCCGCGTGGAAGTGGAAGTGGTCGGTACGCAAGAAGTCCAGAAGACGACCGTTCCGGCGCAGTAAGCCGCGGTTTTCGACTGCTTCAAAGCCCCGCTCCGGCGGGGCTTTTTCTTTGACGCCCGTCCAGGCGCTCGCTGGCCTCGTTGTGCGCCCCCTTATATACTCGGGGCTGACGTACCGACGCGCCGCCCTCCTTCCGTAGCCCGTTTGCCGACATGACCAACGCCGATCCGCACGAACTCCAGAAATTCAGCGACCTCGCCCATCGGTGGTGGGACCCGAATGCCGAATTCAAGCCCCTGCACGACCTGAACCCGGTCCGGCTCGGCTGGATCGACTCGCATGCGCATCTCGCGGGCAAGCGCGCGCTCGATATCGGCTGCGGCGGCGGAATCCTGTCAGAATCGATGGCCGGGCTCGGCGCGCAGGTGAAAGGCATCGACCTGTCGACCGAAGCGCTCGGCGTCGCCGACCTGCACAGCCTCGAAAGCGGCATCACGGTCGACTACGAGGCGATCGCCGCCGAAGCGATCGCCGAACGCGAGCCGGGCACCTACGACGTCGTCACCTGCATGGAGATGCTCGAGCACGTGCCGTCGCCGGCCGGCGTCGTCGCCGCGTGCGCGACGCTCGTGAAGCCGGGCGGCTGGGTGTTCTTCTCGACGCTGAACCGCAACCTGAAGTCCTATCTGTTCGCGGTGATCGGTGCGGAGTACATCGCGCAGATGCTGCCGAAGGGCACCCACGACTACGCGCGCTTCATCCGCCCGTCGGAACTGGCGAGCTTCGTGCGCGGAACCGATCTGCACATCGTGGAGATCAAGGGCATCACCTATCACCCGATCGGCAAGCGCTTCGCGCTGTCGAACGACACCGACATCAACTATCTCGTCGCGTGCCGCCGCGGCGCGTGACCTTCCGACCGGCATGACGACTCCCCTTTCGACCGGGCGGCCTGCACTCGACGAGCCGCGCCTGCTGCACTGCGATGCCGTGCTGTTCGACCTCGACGGCACGCTCGCCGACACGGCGCCCGATCTCGCCGCCGCCGTCAACAAGATGCAGCGCGTGCGCGGCCTGCCCGAAACGTCGATCGATGTGCTGCGGCCGCTGGCATCGGCCGGTGCGCGCGGCCTGCTCGGCGGCGCGTTCGGCATCGACCCGCAATCGCCCGGCTACGAAGCGATGCGCGACGAGTTCCTGACCAATTACGCGACGGACATCTGCGTGCACACGGTGCTGTTCCCCGGCATCGGCGACGTGCTCGACGAACTCGATGCGCGCGGCGTGCGCTGGGGCATCGTCACGAACAAGGCGATGCGCCTCACCGCGCCGCTCGCCGACCTGCTCGGCCTCGCCCCGCGCGCGGCCTGCATCGTCGGGGGCGACACAACGCCGCACTCGAAACCGCATCCGGCCCCGCTGCTGCACGCGGCGGAGCGAATGACGCTCGCGCCCGAGCGCATCGTCTATGTCGGCGACGACCTGCGTGACATCCAGGCCGGCAGCGCGGCGGGGATGGCGACGGTCGCGGCCGCGTACGGCTACTGCGGCGACGGCGCCGCGCCGGCCGACTGGCAGGCGCAGCATCTCGTCGGCTCGACGCAGGAACTGCGCGAACTGCTGCGCGATGTTGGGCTATAATGATTGATCTTATCCGCGGGGGCGACCTGGTTTCGACAGGGGTTGTGAAGCGGCTAGGGCATGTCGAGGACCCGTCACCTCGTTAATCAATGGGAAAATCGTAACTGCAAACGACGATACGTTCGCACTGGCAGCCTAACGGCCGCCGTCCTCTGCCTAGTTCACTGACGGGCTAGTGTCGCAAGACCGGTAGCAATACCGCCAGAGGTCATTTACGTCAGTTAAGCCCTGTCGGCGTCGCGACGCCAGGGTCGAAAACCTAGCGAATCGCCGTAGTGCAGCGTGTTCGTCCGCGTCGCTGCGGTTAAATCAAATGACTGAACTAAACATGTAGAACTAGTCGTGGAGCGCTTCTGGACGCGGGTTCGATTCCCGCCGCCTCCACCAAATTCCGCGCTTGACGCACGAACCCCGCACGACGCGAGTCTGCGGGGTTTTTTGTTGCCGGTGAAACCCGACGTCCCACGCCTGCCGAAAAAGCGCCCGGCCCCGGACGGGCCGGGCGGAATGCCGCCGGTATGCCGGCGGCAGGAGGTGACGGAAGGTCGGCGTCGCCCGCACGGTGATCGACCGCAGCGGACGACACCTGCCCGGCACCGCGACCGGGACGCGACGCATCGTCGCAACCGCCGCGTGGCCTCGCCGGGCGATGCGCGGCTCAGCTGCCGCGATACAGCGACTTCATTTCATCCGCGCTGGCCGGACGCACGCCGATCGCACGCGACCCCGATGCCGATGCGCCCTGCACCTGCGCGCCATAGCCGCTGGCGTCGGCGCCTTGCGCCTGGGCGAGCGCGCGCTGCTGCTCGGCGACGCGGGCGGTGGCAGCCTGGATGGCTTCCGGATAGTGCGGATCTTCGCCGCTGGCGGTGTTGTAACCGGCCTGCTGGAGTTGAACCAGTTCGGCGCGAACCTGTGCGCGGGTGAGTGCCGAGCCGGACTGCGCGAACGAAACGACCGGAACAACGAGAGCGGCGGCGACGACAACGGCTTGAACGAGCGACTTCATGATGACCTACCTCCAGATTTGTCTGATTTCGCGGTGAACACCCGTTCATCGCTGACAAACCGAAGTTTATGTAGGCGGATGCTTAAGAATAAGGCAGGTTTCTGGAAGAGATCCTTCCTGGATTAAGGGTTAACCCTAGAGTCGAGCATTCGACATCCGCCCACGCCGGCCGCACAACCGGCCGCACAACGACTCGCCACAAAAACACGGGCCCCGCGAAGCAGCAAGCTTCGCGGGGCCCGGAGATAACCGCCCAACCCCGTGCGGTTACCGGCAACTCGGCCGAGGCGGCAGCGATGCCGCTCGCCGGCGCGGGTTTACTGAGTGTCCATCGGGCACTTCAGGTTGCAACCGTTCGGATCACCCATATCGCCCTTGCGGCGCAAGGACGACTTCTTGCCGCTCTGGTATTTCTGCGACGGCGTTGACGCCGCGAACGGCATCTGCGGATGCTCGTTCAGACGGAACTGCTCGCTCAGAATCCCGCCCGGCACGCCCGGGGAATTCTGCGCAAGCGCAAACGGCGAAACAGCAACAAGAAGCCCCGCGGTCAACGCGGCCGCGGAGAGGTGAACGGAAAGTTTCATGGCGGGATGACGCCTGAACGGCGTGCTTGTTGGAACGTTGATCAAGCGGCAAGCGTAGCGCAAATCCCTCGCTGCTGCAGCGCGGTTCGCGCGCGCCCACGTTACCGCGCGTTGCCGTCCGGTGCACCCGCCCCGGCGGTACCGGCGAGTCCCGCCGCGATACCGGTCAGCGTCCCGCACGCGGCCGGATCGTAGCCGTCGAGATGCGCGACGCGCTCGACGAAGCGCGCATCGCGCAGCAAGGCAAGCACGCCGGCGAGCGGCCGCGAATCGAGCTGCGCGCGCTCGCACGCGAAGTAATAATCCTCGTCGACGACCGGGATGAAATCGAGCCCGAAATGATGGGCGGCCGGCTCCACGCCGAAGCCGAGATCGGCCATCCCGCTCGCGACGAACGCGGCGATCGCCGAGTGCGTGAGTTCGGCCGACGCATAGCCGTCGATACGCTCGGGATCGATGCCGATCGCACGCAACGCGAGATCGAGCAGCATGCGCGTGCCCGACCCCGGCTGCCGGTTGACGAAGCGGATGTCGTTGCGGGCGAGATCGGCGAGCCCGCGGACCTGCTTCGGGTTGCCGTGCGGCACGAACAGCCCCTGCTGGCGACGCGTCAGATGAATCAACACGTGACGCGTGTCGTCGAGCCACGGCCGGTAGATCTGCGCGCACTGTTCGCGGAACGCGCCGCGCGGCAGATGGAAACCGGCCAGCTCGCATTCGCCGCGCGCGAGCGCCTGCACGGCCTCGACGCTCTCGCGATACTTGATGTCGACGGCAGCCTGCGCATCGACGAGCGCGGAAACGAGCGTCGCGACCGCATAACCGTGCGATGCATGGATGCGCACGGCGCCGTCGCGCTGCGCGAGCCGCCGGTTCAGGTCGCTCGCCACCTCGGCCGCCAGCGCGCGCAGGTTCCCGTCGAGACGGCTGCGCGCGAGGCGCTGCGCGTCGACGACCGCCTGCCCCAGCTCCGACAGCGTCGACCCCTTGCCGCGCGCGGTCTCGATCAACTCGCCGCCGACACACGACTCCAGCGCCCGCAGCATGCCCCACGCGTGCCGATACGACAGCCCTTTCACCTGCGCAGCCTGCGCGATGCTGCCCGTATCGGCCACGAGCTCCAGCAACGGGGCGACGTCCGACAGGCTCGCCGTGCGGCCCTCCGTGTCGCGTACGGTCAGATACGCGTCGCATTCGATTCGAATCAATTATGCACTCCGATTTCCTATTGCGACTGCCGAATCTTCCGCTTATCGTTGCTCAAAATCAATCAGGACGAAGTCCCGGTGTGCACTATATGAATTACGGGCACATATGAGACTTTGGAGGAGCATAACCGATGTCCCCGAATTCCCCTGCGCCCGACGCGCTCGTCGAGCGTCATGCACGCGCCGGCCGCTCGCTCGTCGCGATCCTGCATGCGATCCAGGACGATGCCGGCTACGTGCCGGCAGGCTGCGTCGCACCGCTCGCGAAGGCGCTGAACCTGTCGCGCGCGGAAGTGCACGGCGTGCTCACCTACTATCACCACTTCCGCACCGCGCCGCCCGCGCGCGTGACGATCCAGATGTGCCGCGCCGAGGCGTGCCGCAGCATGGGCTGCGAAGCGCTGGCCGCGCACGCGGAGGCGCGCACGGGTTGCCGGTTCGACGCGGCGCACGGCGATGGCGCCGACGCGCACGCCTGCGGCGACGTCGCGCTCGAATCGGTCTACTGCCTCGGGTTGTGCGCGCAATCGCCGTCGCTGACGGTCAACGGCGTGCTGCACGCAAAGGTCACGCCGGAGAAGTTCGACGCCCTGCTCGCCGACGCGGCCGCCCACACCCCGGAGGCCGCATGACGACCCGCATCTACGTTCCGCGCGATTCGTCCGCGCTGGCGCTCGGCGCCGACGCCCTTGCCGCCGCGATCGTCGCGGAAGCCGAACGGCGCGGCGTCGCGATCGAACTGATCCGCAACGGTTCGCGCGGGCTGCTGTGGCTCGAGCCGCTCGTCGAGGTCGGCACGGCCGCCGGGCGGGTCGGCTACGCGAACCTGTCGGCCGCCGACGTGCCCGCCCTGTTCGACGCAAACTGGCTCGACGGCGGCACGCATCCGAGCGGCGTCGGCCTCGTCGACGCCCTGCCCTATCTCGCGCGCCAGCAGCGCCTCACGTTCGCGCGCATCGGCCTGACCGATCCGCTGTCGATCGACGACTACCTGAAGCACGACGGCCTCGCCGGCCTGAAGAACGCGCTCACACTCGACGGCGACGCCGCGTGCGAGATGCTGATCGAATCGGGGTTGCGCGGCCGCGGCGGCGCCGCCTTCCCGGCCGGCATCAAGTGGCGCACCGTCCGGCAGGCCAGCGCGACGCAGAAGTACATCGTCTGCAACGCGGACGAAGGCGATTCGGGCACGTTCTCCGATCGCCTGATCATGGAAAGCGACCCGTACTGCCTGATCGAAGGGATGATCATCGCGGGCATCGCGACGGGCGCGACGCTCGGCTACATCTACGTGCGCAGCGAATACCCGCACGCGATCGCGGCACTCGAAACCGCGATCGTGCGCGCGCGCGAAGCCGGCTGGCTCGGCGAACGCGTGCTCGGCTCCGCACGTGCGTTCGACCTGCACGTCGCGAAGGGTGCCGGTTCGTACGTGTGCGGCGAGGAAACGGCGCTGCTCGAATCGCTCGAAGGCAAGCGCGGCGTCGTGCGCGCGAAGCCGCCGCTGCCCGCGCTCGCCGGCCTGTTCGGCCAGCCGACCGTGATCAACAACGTGATCACGCTCGCGACCGCGCCGGTGATCTTCGCGCGCGGCGCCGCGTTCTATCGCGACTACGGGATGGGCCGCTCGCGCGGCACGCTGCCGTTCCAGCTCGCGGGCAACATCCGCCACGGCGGCCTCGTCGAGCTCGCGTTCGGCGTCACGCTGCGCGAGCTGCTGTTCGACTACGGCGGCGGCACGGCGAGCGGCCGGCCCGCGCGCGCCGCCCAGGTCGGCGGCCCGCTCGGCACCTATCTGCCCGAACACCAGTGGGACGTGCCGCTCGACTACGAGGCCTATACGGCCATCGGCGCGGTCGTCGGTCACGGCGGCATCGTGCTGCACGACGACACATCGAATCTCGCGGCGCTCGCCGAATACGCGATGAAGTTCTGCGCGATCGAATCGTGCGGCAAGTGCACGCCGTGCCGGATCGGCTCGACGCGCGGCGTCGAGACGATCGCACGCATTCGCGAAGGCGACACATCGGAGCGACAGGTCACGCTGCTGCGCGACCTGTGCGACACGATGCTCGCCGGCTCGCTGTGCGCGATGGGCGGGATGACGCCGTACCCGGTGCTGTCCGCGCTCGACCATTTCCCCGAAGATTTCGGGCTCGCCGCCGGCAAGCAAGCCGCGTCGGGTCCGGTCAAGGCTGCGGCCTGACCCAGAAGGAGCCCTGCATGTCCCTCGACACGAACAACGTCCGCCAAGGCGGCTGCGGCTCGGGCCAATGCGCGTGCAAGAGCGCCGCACAGGCGCGCGTGCGCGATCCGTTCGACGACACCGACTACGGCACGCCGCAACGCTATGCCGACACCGACGTCACGCTCGAAATCGACGGCCAGCCGGTGACGGTGCCGGCCGGCACGTCGGTGATGCGCGCCGCGATCGAAGCCGGCGTCAACGTGCCCAAGCTCTGCGCGACCGATTCGCTCGAGCCGTTCGGCTCGTGCCGTCTGTGCCTGGTCGAAATCGAAGGCCGGCGCGGCTATCCGGCATCGTGCACGACCCCCGCCGAAGCCGGGATGAAGGTGCGCACGCAGTCGGACCGGCTGCAGTCGCTGCGCCGCAACGTGATGGAGCTGTACATTTCCGACCATCCGCTCGACTGCCTCACCTGCCCCGCCAACGGCGACTGCGAGCTGCAGGACATGGCGGGCGTGGTCGGGCTGCGCGAAGTGCGTTACGGCTTCGACGGCGCGAATCATCTGCGCGAGCAGAAGGACGAATCCAATCCGTACTTCACGTACGATCCGTCGAAGTGCATTGTCTGTAACCGCTGCGTGCGCGCGTGCGAGGAAACGCAAGGCACGTTCGCGCTGACGATCGCCGCGCGCGGTTTCGAATCGCGCGTCGCCGCCGGCGAGAGCGAATCGTTCATGGCATCGGAATGCGTATCGTGCGGCGCCTGCGTCGCCGCGTGCCCGACCGCCACGCTGCAGGAGAAGTCCGTCGTCCAGCTCGGCCAGGCCGAGCACTCGGTCGTCACGACCTGCGCGTACTGCGGCGTCGGCTGCTCGTTCAAGGCCGAGATGAAGGGCACGCAGGTCGTGCGCATGACGCCGCACAAGAACGGGCTCGCCAACGAAGGCCACGCGTGCGTGAAGGGCCGCTTCGCGTGGGGCTACGCCACGCACAAGGACCGCATCACGAAGCCGATGATCCGCGAGAAGATCACCGACCCGTGGCGCGAAGTCAGCTGGGAAGAGGCGCTCACCTACGCGGCGACGCAATTCCGCAAGCTGCAGCAGAAGTACGGCCGCGATTCGATCGGCGGCATCACGTCGTCGCGCTGCACGAACGAGGAAACCTACCTCGTACAGAAACTCGTGCGCGCCGCGTTCGGCAACAACAACGTCGACACCTGCGCACGCGTGTGCCACTCGCCGACCGGCTATGGCCTGAAGACGACGCTCGGCGAATCGGCCGGCACGCAGACCTTCGCGTCGGTCGGCCAGGCCGACGTGATCGTCGTGATGGGCGCGAACCCGACCGACGGCCACCCGGTGTTCGGCTCGCGCATGAAGCGGCGCATCCGCGAAGGCGCGAAGCTGATCGTGATCGACCCGCGCCGCATCGACGTGGTCGACGGCCCGCACGTGAAGGCCACGCACCACCTGCAGCTGCGCCCCGGCACCAACGTCGCGATGGTCAACGCGCTCGCGCACGTGATCGTCACCGAAGAGCTCGTCGCCGACGCATTCGTCGCCGAACGCTGCGACACGCGCGCGTTCGAGCAATGGCGCGACTTCGTGTCGCGCGCCGACAACTCGCCCGAAGCGACCGCGGACGTGACGGGCGTACCGGCCGACCTGGTACGCGAAGCCGCGCGCCTCTATGCAACCGGCGGCAACGCCGCGATCTACTACGGCCTCGGCGTGACGGAACACGCGCAAGGCTCGACGACGGTGATGGGCATCGCGAACCTCGCGATGGCGACCGGCAACATCGGCCGCGAAGGCGTCGGCGTCAACCCGCTGCGCGGCCAGAACAACGTGCAGGGCTCGTGCGACATGGGTTCGTTCCCGCATGAGCTGCCCGGCTACCGGCACATCAGCGACGAAGTCGTCCGCACGCAGTTCGAACAGGCCTGGTCGGCCACGCTGCAGCCGGAACCGGGGCTGCGCATCCCGAACATGTTCGACGCGGCGCTCGACGGCAGCTTCAAGGGGCTCTACTGCCAGGGCGAGGACATCGTCCAGTCGGACCCGAACACGCAGCATGTCGCGGCGGCGCTGTCGTCGATGGAATGCATCGTCGTGCAGGACATCTTCCTCAACGAGACCGCGAAATACGCGCACGTGCTGCTGCCCGGCTCGACGTTCCTCGAGAAGGACGGCACGTTCACGAACGCGGAGCGCCGCATCTCGCGCGTGCGCAAGGTGATGCCGCCGCTCGCGGGCTATGCCGACTGGGAAGTCACGCTGCTGCTGTCGCAAGCGCTCGGCTATGACATGCACTACGCGCATCCGTCGGAAATCATGGACGAGATCGCACGGCTCACGCCGACCTTCTCGGGCGTGTCGTACGAGCGGCTCGACGCGCTCGGCAGCATCCAGTGGCCGTGCAACGAACAGGCGCCGGACGGCACGCCGACGATGCACATCGACGCGTTCGTGCGCGGCAAGGGCCGGTTCGTGATCACGCAGTTCATTCCGACGCCGGAAAAGGTCACGCAGCGCTATCCGCTGATCCTGACCACGGGCCGCATCCTGTCGCAATACAACGTCGGCGCGCAGACGCGCCGGACCGAGAACGTCCAGTGGCACGAAGAGGATCGCCTCGAGATCCATCCGCACGATGCGGAGGATCGCGGGATCCGGACCGGCGACTGGGTCGGCATCGAATCGCGGGCCGGCCAGACGGTGCTGCGTGCGCTCGTGTCCGACCGCATGCAGCCGGGGGTCGTGTACACGACGTTTCACTTCCCCGAGTCGGGCGCGAACGTGATCACGACGGACAGCTCCGACTGGGCGACGAACTGCCCGGAATACAAGGTCACGGCCGTGCAGGTGATGCCGGTTGCGCAGCCGTCGGACTGGCAGCGCGCCTATGCGCGCTTCAACTCGGAGCAGCTCGACCTGCTCGAGCGCCGCGCCGCCACGCCGGCCGCCGTGACGACGGGCAAGTGAGGACGCGATGGACAACGGACACCTGATCGACATGGCCAACCAGATCGGCGCATTCTTCGAATCGATGCCCGATCGCGAAGAAGCGCTGACCGGAATCGCCGAGCATATCCGGCGCTTCTGGGAACCGCGGATGCGGCGTGCATTTCTCGCCGCGCTCGACGATCCGTCGAGCGCGGCCGGACAACGCGCGGCGCCGATCGTGCGCGCCGCGATCGCCGCGCACCGCGCGTCGCTCGTGCCGGCCGCGGCCTCCGCCTGAGCGCCCGCTACGCGGGCAGCGACATGCCCGCGAACCAGCTTTCGCAGTGGCGCAGCAGCGCGTTCGCGTCGGTAGCGGTACGGCCGCGCGCCGCGATATAGCCATCGGGCCGCAGCAGGTAGAACGACGGCCGCGAGCGGCCGTATGCCTGCGCCAGCCCTTCCGCGCCGTCGCTTTCGGCATCGGCGACGCGCCACGTGCGCACCGCGCCCGGCATGATCCGCTCCAGCCCGTGCGCGAGCGCCTGCGCATCCGCGGGCATCGGCGGCACGTCGCTGGTTTCACCAGCGTCGGCACTCGTCGGCTCCTCGAGCAGCAGCAGCGTGAAGCTCGCGGGATCGTGCAGGTCGTATAGCCTCGCGGTGCCGGGCGCCCGGCCGAGCGGTCCGTCGACCACGTGCACGAGCGCGTCGGGCGCACGCTCGCCGGCGCGCGGCCCGCCGTCGAGCACGCGTTCGAGCGTGAGCGGGCTCTTCCTGTATTGCAGGCCGAGCTCGCTGACGGTGAGGCGCACCGCGTCACGCACCGGCCCGAACGACGCCAGCAGCGGCACGACATGATCGCGCAGCAGCTTCATCGCGCCGTGGTCGGCTTCGACGATCTGCGTGACGAGGCCGGTCTGCCGCAATACGTCCCGCTCGATCGGGTGGCGCTCCGCGTGATAAGTGTCGAGCAGCCGCTCCGGCGTGCCCGCGCCAAGCACGCGCGCGAGCTTCCAGCCGAGATTGAACGCTTCCTGGATACCCGTGTTCATGCCCTGCGCACCCGCCGGGCTGTGAACGTGCGCGGCGTCGCCCGCGAAGAACACGCGCCCGTGACGCAGCCGGTCGACCATCCGGCTATTCAAGCGGAAATACGCCGACCACGCGAGATCGCTCGGCGCGATCGATGCACCGACGCGCGCACGCACGATCGCCTCGCATTCCTCGAGCGTCGGGGTCGGGAGCGTCAGTCCGTCCGGCGATGCGTCGCCGCCGGGCGGCCGGTCGGCGACGAGCCGGTAGCGGCCGCCGCCCATCGGAAACAGCCCCGCGATGCCGTCGGGCGTCGAGAACAGATGGATCTCCTCGTCCGGCCAGTCGGGTATCGCCGCGAAATCGGCGAGCAGGAAGGTCTGCTCGAACGCATGCCCGGCGAAGCCCAGGCCAAGCAGATGGCGCACCGTGCTGTGTGCGCCGTCGGCGGCGATCAGGTACGACGGCGCGAACGCGTGCTCACGACCGTCGGCATCGCGGATCGTCACGTCGAGCGACGTACCGCCCGCGCCGCACGCGGTCAACGTGACGCCGCGTTCGACCGTCACGCCGAACCCGGCCAGGTGCTCGGCAAGCAGCCGCTCGGTGATGCTCTGGTCGAGAAACAGCAGATACGGATAGCGCGTTTGCAGCGGATCGAAATCGAGCCGCGCGATCACGCGGCCATCCGCATGCAGCTCGGCCGCATGGGCGCGATGACCCAGCGCGAGAAACGATTCGACCGCGCGATGCTGCTCCAGCAATTCGAGCGTGCGCGCCTGGATGCCGATCGCGCGCGAATACGGCGCGGGCGCGGCAAGCCGGTCGATGATGCGCACCGGCACGCGGGCACGCGCGAGACTCATCGCAGCGGCAAGGCCGGTCGGGCCTGCGCCGACGATCAGCACCGGCGGGATATCGAGCAGTGTGTCAGCCATGAGAACCTCGATGACACGCGATTGTGCAAGTCTACGCCGCTCCGCGTGACGGGGCCATATGCCGACCGGCCGATCTGGGGCACCCGCGCGCAGTGTGGGAAAATACGCGCTTTCCGTCAGTTTTCGCGTCATGGATTCCGCATTCGACCGAGCGTATGCCGCGCACCGCGCGGGCCGCCTCGCCGAGGCCGAGCACGGCTATCGCGCCGCCCTCGCCACCAATCCCGCCGACGCCGACGCGCTGCATCTGTTCGGCGTGCTGCGGCATCAGCAGGGCCAGCATGCCGAGGCGGCCGATCTCGTCGGGCGTGCGGTCGACCTGCGCCCGAACGATGCCGCGCTGCAGCTCAATCTCGGCAACGCGCTGAAGGCGCTCGGCCGGCTCGACGAAGCGATCGACCGCTTTCGCAACGCGCTGACGCTCGCGCCCGAATTTCCGCTCGCGCACTACAACCTCGGCAACGCGTATGCGGCGCTGCAGCGCCACGAGGATGCCGTCGACGCGTTCGGCCGCGCACTTCGGCTCACGCCGGACGACGCATCGATCCACAACAACCTCGGCAACGCGCTGAATGCGCTCGGCCGTCACGACGACGCGCTCGCTGCATTCCATCGCGCCCTCGAGCTGCGGCCCGGGCATGCCGGCGCGCACAACAATCTCGCGATGGCGCTGAACGCGATGGGCCGGGCCGACGACGCGATCGCGCACTTCCAGGCCGCGATCGCCGCACAGCCGCACTTCGTCGCCGCGCATTTCAATCTCGGCAACACGTTCGAGGCCGTCGGCCGTCACGGCGAAGCCGCCGCCGCGTTCGAAGCCGCGCTCGCGCTGCACCCGCCGTTCCCGCTCGCCCTCTTCGGGCTCGCGAACGCGCTGTGCGCGCAGGCACGCCAGCGCGACGCGCTGCCCTACTACGAACGCGCGGTCGGTCTCGATCCTTCGTTCAGTCTCGCGTGGCTGAACCTCGGCAACGCGCATCACGCACTCGGTGCGCACGAGATGGCGCTGCGCGCGTTCGACCAGGCGCTGCGCGTCGCCCCCGACCTGAAACTCGCGCAACTGCACCGCGCCGTCACGCTGCTGACGCTCGGCGACTTCACCCGCGGCCTGCCCGCGTACGAAACGCGCCACGACACGCCGGGCGCGACGCCCCTCGGCACGCTGCCGCGCTGGCAAGGCGAGCCGATCGCGTCGCGCACGCTGCTGATCCGCGCGGAACAGGGCTTCGGCGACACGCTGCAGTTCGTCCGCTTCGTGCCGCTCGCCCGTGCGCGCTGCGCACGCGTCGTGCTCGAAGTGCAGCCGGAACTCGTCGCGCTGCTCGCGCCGGCCGCGGCGCGCTGGCGCGTGACGCTCGTCGCGCGGGGCGCCACGAAACCGCCGGCGGCAGACGTCGCGTGCACGCTGATGAGCCTGCCGTTCCTGCTCGGCCTGCAGCCGGCCGACATCGTCACGGGCACGCGCTATCTCGACGCACCGGACAGCGCGCATCGGCGCTTTCGCGGCTCGCTGGGCGGCCAGTCGAAGCGCAAGTTCGGTCTCGCATGGACAGGACGCCGGCAGGCGCAGGAAAACCGCTCGATGCCGTTCGACGCGCTCGCGCCGCTGCTCGCGCTGCCGGACATCGACTGGGTCGTGCTGCAACCGGCGCTCGACGACGACGAACGGGCGCGCGTCGACGCGCATCCGCGCGTGCATCGTCTCGACGGGCGGCTGAACGACTTCGCCGACACGGCCGCGCTGATCGAACGGCTCGACGGCGTCGTGACGATCGATACGGCGGTCGCGCACCTCGCGGGCGCACTCGGCAAGCCGCTGTGGATCATGCTGCCGTTCGCACCCGACTGGCGCTGGTTCACCGGCGACGACTGTCCGTGGTATCCGCACGCGAGGCTCGCCCGCCAGTCCGCACCGGGACAATGGCTCGACGTGGTGGCAGCGGTTGCCGGCGCGCTACGCGACGCCTGAATACCCGAACGCGGACAAAAAAGGGAGCGCGACGCGCTCCCTTTCTTTCATTCGACGTGATGCGATGCAGGCGAGGTCAGGCTGCCTTGTACTGGTTGCGCGCTTCGGACGTGCGATACAGCACGAGCGTCGCGATCAGCCCGCAAATCGCGGCGACGCTGAGCCACAGCCCCGGTGCCGCCTTGTTGCCGGTCTGGTGGATCAGCAACGTCGAGATCGCCGGCGTGAAACCGCCGATCGTCGTCGCGAGGCTGTACGCGAGCGAGAAGCCGGCCGTGCGCACGTCGGCCGGCATCACTTCGGTCAGCGCGACGACCATCGCGCCGTTGTACGAACCGTACAGGAACGACAGCCACAGCTCGACCGCCAGCAGCCGCAGGAACGACGGATCCGCCACGAGCCACAGCACGGCCGGATAGGCCGACAGCAGCGTGAGCACCGTGAACGTGATCAGCACCGGACGGCGGCCGATGCGATCCGACAGCGCGCCGGACAGCGGCAGCCAGACGAGATTGGACAGACCGACGCAGACGGTCACGACGAGTGCGTCGAGCGACGACAGGTGCAGCACTTCCTTGCCGAACGTCGGCGTGTAGGCGGTGATCATGTAGAACGACACCGTCGTCATGATCACCATTCCCATGCCGGCGATCACGACGCCCCAGTTCTCGAGCATCGAACGCATGATCTCGCCCATCGTCGGACGGTGACGCTTCGCGAGGAATTCGTCAGTTTCCTTCAGCGAACGGCGGATCAGGAACAGGAACGGGACGATCAGGCAACCGATCAGGAACGGAATGCGCCAGCCCCACGCGGTCATGTCCTCGGCCGGCAGCGCGCGGTTCAACAGCACGCCGACGAACGCGGCGAACACGACCGCCACCTGCTGGCTGCCCGATTGCCACGACGTATAGAACCCCTTGTGGCCCTTCGTCGCGATCTCCGACAGGTAGACCGACACGCCGCCGAGCTCGACGCCCGCGGAAAAGCCCTGCAGCAACCGGCCAAGCAGCACGAGCACCGGCGCGAGCACGCCGATCGTCGCGTAGCCCGGTATCGAGGCCACCGTCAGCGTGCCGAGCGCCATCAGCCCGAGGGTCAGGATCAGCCCCTTGCGGCGGCCGTGATGGTCGATGTACGCGCCGAGCACGATCGCGCCGACCGGGCGCATCAGGAAGCCCGCGCCGAACACCGACAGCGACAGCATCAGCGACGCGAACGCGTTGCCGCTCGGGAAGTAGGTTTTCGCGATGGCCGACGCGTAATACCCGTAGACCATGAAGTCGTACATTTCCAGGAAGTTGCCGCTGACGACCCGGAACACGGTACGGACTTTCGATTCCTGCGCGACGGCATATGTTGCTGTGGACATGTGGCTCTCTCGGCGCGGATGGCGCGACAGCCGCGCCGTGTGGATCCGACGACGCATGCGGCGCCGGGCCGGCGCGCACGAACATCGCTGCCAGCCGGCGGCACGTCGCGCAACGCTGCGCACGCCGGCATGGTCGGCAGATGATGCCACGCGAAGCCGACAATTGCCTTGTGGCGAGCCTGCGGTTGGCGACTCGGGATTCGGCTCGTACGAATCGTCTCGAAAGGCACGCAAAAATCAGATCGATCTGATCGACTGGTCGTCGTCGACCGACCAAAATGAAAGAATTTGCGACGCTACCGCGCCGCGGTCGGCACGATTGCCCGTGTCGCACGGCGTACCGCCCTCATGATCCCATCGCCTCTTGTTTCCGTCGAAGGCTCGCTCGCCCGCCCTCGTGCCGCCCCGCTCGACGGCGTGCCGCCGTTCGGTCGCGAGTGGACGTTTCGCGGCACAACCGGCACCCGGCCCGGCAAGCGCTGTCTTGCCACGCTGACGACCTCATGCATCGACGTCGATGCACCGCATCGCCTGTGTCACTGGCAACCGCAGGCCGCCGCGCGACCGTCGTCAGTCGACGTATCGGTCGTTGCGGCCATTCCGGCCAGCGCCACCGGTCAGCATATCGAGCGAGCATCCGGTCGCGCGCGTGATCGGCGTGCCATGCATGCCGCGTGCTGGAGCATCGGTGCACTCGGCATCATCGGCTGGCTGATCGCCGTGCACGAACCGCTCCCGGATTTCGTGCCTGCGCCCGCGATGCAGGCCGCCGGCGTCGTGCCGGAGCACGCCACGCGGTCCATGAATGCCGTGCGAGTCGCCGCGATCGAGCCCGCCACGTCAACCGTCGCAACGGCGCCGTCCATCGCGGCGCGCCCCAGTGCGACACCGTCCGCATCGCGGCCTGTCACACGCGATGCCACGCCCGAGCCGGCGTCGCGACGCCTCGACACGACACCGGACGTCCAGCGCATCGCCGACGCGGCGCCGCCGTCGCCGCATCGGCCGGACGGCAGGCGCACAACCGCGGCACACGTGCGCGCGTCCTCGGCACCGCGGTTCGCAGCCCGCCCGACAATCGCGCACCACGCGTCGCGCACGGCCGCACCCGATCACGTCGGTTCGCCCGTGCATCCAGCCGCGCCATCCGATCCGCTCGACGATCCGCTCACGCTGATCGCGATGGCGAATGCATTGCACGCCGATCGCCCGGCACGGGCGGCCGATGCGCCCGCCGCCAGCTTCGACTGGACAGCGCAACTGTCCCACCGCCGCCTGACCGACGTACCGGACGCACTCCCCCGCTGACACGCGCCCAATAAAAAACCCGGCGAAGCAGGCTTCGCCGGGTTTTCGTTCGTCCGTCGGCCCATCGGACCGACCGTCGTCACTTGCGCGCGGGCAACCCCGTTTCGGCCTGCCGCTCGAGTTGCCGTACCTGCTCCTGCAGTTCGCGCAACTGCACCTGCGCCGCCCGCTTCTCGACCTGCAGCGCCTGCGTCTGCTCCTGCGCCGACTTCTGCCGCTGCGCGACCTCGGCCTGCTGGCTGCGCGCGACGCTCAGATCGGCCTGCAGTTGCTGCGCGCGATTCGCCTGCAGCGCGATCACGCGTTCGAGGAACGCCTTCTGCGCCTGCAGTTCGGTGCGGCGGATTTCGACGTCCGCGAGCTGCACCGTCTGCTGGACGAAGTTCGCGTACAGCATCTCCGCGCGGCTCTTCTCCTGCGACTTGATTACGCGCCACAGATGCTTGTCCTGAAACAGCGCGACGTAATACGTCATCTCGCGCGGATCGAACATCAGGCTTGCGCCATAGCTGCCGTTGTAGGTGGTGCGCATCTCGACGATTCGCCCGTCGTGCAGCATCTGCGTGAGTTCGGCGACGTTGCCTTGCGCGGTGGCTTCCGTGGCGGATGCCGCGGACGCCGACGCCGCGGCATCGCCGCTCAGGCTCGTCACCGCGGGGCGCGTGCCCGCGACCGGCGCGGTCGCGTCGGCGGACCACGCCGCGCCCGCGTGCGCGCAGGCGGCCAGTGCAACGATCCACGTTGCGCATCGTGCAGGGGAAAAATCTCGGAAGGCCAACGTCAGACTCCGGCGAACGAATCGGGAGTCGCGATTATCGTTCAAAACGAAACGGCCGCATCTCGAATTTAACGGGATGCGGCCGGCCTTCCTGCGGGGCAATACAAGGGCTGGTTACAGGCGGGTTTCGCGCGCCGCGCGCAGAAATGCATCGAGCAGCGGCGTGCAGTCGAGCAACTCGGCGCCGCCCGCGCGATGAAACTCCGGGTGCCATTGCACGCCGACGACGAACGGCGCGCGCCGGTAGCGAATGCCTTCGATGATCCCGTCGCCGGCCGACACGGCCTCGATGTTCAGATCGCGGCCGAGATCGCGGATCGCCTGATGGTGGATCGAGTTCACGACCGCTTCGCTGCGCCCGGGGAACATGCTCGCGAGCGTCGACGAGTCCGGGAAGCGGATCGCGTGGCGATGCTGGTCGTAATGCTCGCTCACGTGCGCATTCGCGGTCGGCACGTCGGTCGCGATGTCCTGGTACAGCGACCCGCCGAACGCGACGTTGATCAGCTGGCAGCCGCGGCACACGCCGAGCACCGGCTTGCCGGACTCGACGAACTCGTGAAACAGCTCGAGCTCGTACATGTCGCGCACGCGGTCGCCCGGCCATTCGGGGCGCGCATCCGACGCCGCGTAGGTTTGCGGCGACACGTCGGCGCCGCCTTGCAGCAGCAGGCCGTCGAGATGCTTCGCGTAGTCGCGCAGGCGGATGTTGCTCGGATGCAGCATGCCCTGGTGACCGACGGTCGGGATCATGAACACGAGCACGTCGCGCGACATCACCCAGTGCGCGATCGATTCCTCGAGATACTGCAGCGTCTTGCCGCGCAGCCCCTTCGCGCCCGGCTCCGGATGGAAGATCCGCGCCGACACGCCGATGCGCAGCGTGCGCTGCGTGATCCGCTGGCCGGCGCGGTCGAACAGCCGGCGTGCGCGCGCAGCGATGATCCGGCCGAACACCGACCACGGCGTGTCGCTGTTTTTCAGGTAAGCCGGCGGCGCGTTCTGTGCGCTCGCGGGCGGCGGCCGCGGCGTATCGAAATCGGGCTGCGCGCCGAAGCCGGGCGGCGCCGCACCGGGTTTCGGCGCCGCTGCACTGCCTGCGGCGGCGGCGCCCGTGGCACCCGGAGCGCCAGGCTCGGACGCCGCGGTGACCGGCGACGCGCCGTCCGCCGCGACGATCTGCGCAGCGGCAGCCTGCATGGCGGGCGCCTCCGGCGTGTGCGCCGGAACGGAACGGGGGGAATCGGTTGAAGCGGAAGATGTGCCGGGCAGACCGGCCGGGGAAGGCGTGTTTTCGCTCATGACGATGGTCTGGTACGTCGCTCGCGCGTATTGGATTGACGAGGATTCATTATGCTTCAGTGCACGATCGCGCGGTAAACCTGCAACATCCTGTCGAAATTGTTGCAAGTCGTCGCATCCCCCGCCAGGCGCGCCACCGGCCCCCATTTGGCGGTATCGAACGTCGTCCGGGCGAACTGGACATCTGTGATATATCACAATAATATTCACGAATCGCCCCCCGCTGCCCGATCGCCCGTGCCCATGATCGCGCCCTGCCCGCCCATCGCGCCGCCGCCCGCATGAACGCCCTGACCGACGCCCTCCACGACCGGCCCGCCGCATCGGCGGTCAGCCTCGCCGACCGCGCGTACGCGCTGATCCAGCGCGACATCATCACGATGCGGCTGAAGCCGGGCGCCGCGCTCAACGAAGCCGACCTCGTCGCCCGCACCGGCATCGGCCGCACGCCCGTCCATCAGGCCGTCCACCGGCTGGTGCTCGAAGGGCTGCTGTCCGTGATGCCGCGCAAGGGGCTGATGGTGCAGCCGCTGTCGCTCGACGACATCGTCGCGGTGATCGACGTGCGCCGCATCAACGAAGCGCATTGCGTCGAACTCGCCGCCCGCCACGCGACGCCCGACGATCTCGCGCACATGGCCGCGCTGCTCGACGACGGGCAGGCCTGCGTCGACACGCACGACGTCGAGGGCATGATGGAGCTCGACCGCGCGTTTCATCAGGCGATCGCCGCGGCGGCACGCAACACGGTGCTCGCGGAGATCCTGCGCGCGCTGCACGAACGCTCGCTGCGCTTCTGGTTCGTCACGCTGTCCGAGCCGCACCACCTGTCCGACGTCCAGCGCGAACACCGCGAACTGTTCGAGCGGCTGTCCGCGCGCGACGCCGCCGGCGCGCACGCGGCCGTCGAACGCCATATCGATTCGTTTCGCGCCACCCTTGTCCAACATCTTCGCCCCTGAGCCGCTCATGACCACTTTCACGCCCTTCCCCCCGCTCGCCCAGCTCGCCGCCGACCTCGCCGCCGGCCGGACCACGAGCCGCGCGCTCGTCGACGTCGCGCTCGAACGGATCGCCGATCCGTCCGGCCAGGGTGCCGCCGTCTTCACCGAAGTCGACGCCGACAACGCGCGCGCGGCCGCCGACGCGCACGATCGCCTGCGTGCCGCAGGCACCGTGCTGTCGCCGCTCGCGGGCATCCCCGTGTCGGTGAAGGATCTGTTCGACGTCGCGGGCCAGGTGACGCGCGCCGGTTCGCGCGTGCTCGACGGCGCGCCGCCGGCCAAGACCGACGCAGTCGCCGTCGCGCGGCTCAAGCGCGCGGGCGCGGTGCTGGTCGGCCGCACCAACATGAGCGAGTTCGCGTTCTCCGGGCTCGGGCTGAATCCGCACTTCGGCAATCCGCGCTCGCCGTACCACCGCGACGTGCCGGGCGATGCACGGATTGCCGGCGGCTCGTCGTCCGGCGCGGCCGCGTCCGTCGCCGACGGGATGGCGGCCGTCGCGCTCGGCACCGACACCGGCGGTTCGATCCGGATTCCGGCCGCGCTGTGCGGGCTCACGGGCTTCAAGCCGACCGCGAGCCGGATCCCGACGCAAGGCGGCGTGCCGCTGTCGACCACGCTCGACTCGTTCGGCCCGATCGGCCAGACGGTTGCCTGCTGCGCACTCGTCGACCGGATGCTTGCGGGCCTCGAGCCGCACGTGCCGGCCGCGCGGCCGCTCGAAGGCGTGCGGCTCGGCGTGCTGACCAACTATGTGACGGACGGCGTCGATGCCGACGTCGCCGCCGCGCTCGACGCCTCGCTGAAGCACCTCGAAGCCGCCGGCGCGATCGTCACGGAAGTGCGCTTTTCCGCGCTCGACCGGCTGCCGGACATCAACCGCTTCGGCTTCTCGCCGATCGAGGCGTACGCATGGCATCGCCCGCTGCTCGCGCAGCACCGCGACCAATACGACCCGCGCGTGCTGTCGCGCATCCTGAAGGGCGAGCCGGCGAGCGCGGCCGACTATCTCGACCTGGTCGCCGCCCGCCAGGCGCTGCTGGACGAAGCGGCGCACACGGTCTGGTCGCGCTTCGACGCGCTCGTCGCGCCGACGGTGCCCGTCGTGCCGCCGCGCATCGCCGAACTCGAAGCGGACGACGCCGCATTCACGCGCACCAATGCGCTGATCCTGCGCAACCCGAGCGCCTTCAACTTCCTCGACGCCTGCGCCTTGTCGCTGCCGTGCCATCCGCGCGACGCGGCACCGGTCGGCCTGATGCTCGCGGCCGCGCCGCATCGCGACGACGCGCTGCTCGCGATCGGCCAGGCAGTCGAGGCCGTGCTGAACACGATCCGGTGACCGCACGCTCGGCATGACGGCGGGGTAATGGACCGGACCAAGGTGCTGCGGCGGGGTGCCGCACGCGCGCTGTCAGTTTCGTGCCAGATCGTTCGCGCTAAAATCGCGCGATTGTTTATCTGACCGACCAACGACAGGAATCCCCCCACATGAACGACACCACGCTCGCACTCCGCCGTGAACGCCGCCTGCTGATGCTGCTCGGCTGGGTGTGCATCGCCCTGCTGGCCGGCGCGCTGTACCTGCAGTACGTGAAGAACGAAGATCCGTGCCCGCTGTGCATCATCCAGCGCTACTTCTTCGCGGCGATCGGGATCTTCGCGTTCCTGGCGGCCGGGATGCGCAACTGGCGCGGCATCTGGGTGCTCGAACTGCTGATCGCGATCGCCGCGGCCGGCGGCGTCGGCACCGCCGCGCGGCACCTGTCGATCCAGATGAATCCGGGCTTCAGCTGCGGCTTCGACACGCTGCAGCCGATCGTCGACAGCCTGCCGCCCGCCCAGTGGTTCCCGGGCATGTTCAAGGTGGCCGGCCTGTGCGAGACGGTCTACCCGCCGATCTTCGGCATCCTGCTGCCCGGCTGGGCGCTGATCGGCTTCGCCGTGATCCTGATTGCCGTCGCCTCGAGCCTGTGGCGCCATCGCCGCAAGCTGGCAGGCTGACCGGCCGCGCGGTCGAGGCCGCGTAGCCGCCTCGACCGGCTCGTCCGACTCCGCAGGCGAAGCCCCGGTGCGGCCGCACCCTGCCGGCCGCGCGTAAACACCTACTTCCGCCGCCGCCCGGATTTCCGGGCAAACGGGCATCGCGCGACATCCGCGCGCAGGCCCCGCCACGCATGCGTTTCGGCCCGATGCCCGCGCAGCGGCGCCCCGATCCCGCGCGGCGGGCCTATGATCGACATGATCGCTGTCTGATAGCCCGGATCACCGCCCGACAATGTTTCCGTCGCGTTGCGGTGCTATCTTCGCGACTGGATGGCGATCTACGTGCGCGAGGCCAGGCGGTCTCACCTCCTGCGTAACGCGCGCCCGATCCGCAATGTCGACTGGATTCATCATGACAACGCAAACCATCCGCATCCGTCACCCTCATGGCGTCCGCCTGTTCCGCGGCGTCGTTCGCGCGCGCCTTCAGCGCACCGCCACCGCACTGAACCCGTCGTGCGGCTGGCCCGCGTCGCCCCCGTCCGTCCTCGTTGCCGCCGCGTCCGCCAGCCCGCGCCGCGCGTCGTGCCGCGTCGTCCCGAACGGAGCGTGCTGATGGAAGCCTGGCTCGGCGAGCTGCAGCAACTGCTCGCGCATGGCGAAGCGGCCGTGCTCGTGACGGTCGCGCATACCGACGGTTCCGCGCCGCGCGAGGCCGGCACCAAGATGCTCGTCACGCGCGACACGGCCCGCCATACGATCGGCGGCGGTCATCTGGAATGGAAGGCGATCGAGATCGCGCGGCACCTGCTGAAGGACGGCGCGCACGTGCCCCACGCGCGCCGGCTCGAACGGCTCGCGCTCGGCCCGAGCCTGGGCCAGTGCTGCGGCGGCGCGGTCGTGCTCGCGTTCGAGCGGCTCGACGTCGGCGACCTCGGCTGGATCATGTCGCTCGCGAAGCGTGTCGCGGCCGGCGCCGCGACCGTGCGTAGCGTATCATTCGGCCCCTCGCCGGGCACGCCGCTGCTGAGCGAGCCCGAATCGCCCGCCGCGCGTGCCGATTGCCTGCTGTGGGAAACCGGCGGCGTGGCGCTGATGACCGAAACGATCGCGCCGTATGCGTTCCCCGTCGTGCTGTTCGGCGCCGGACACATCGGCACCGCGCTCGTGAAGGTGCTGGCGACGCTGCCGTGCCACGTGCGCTGGATCGACGGGCCCGACGCGGTGTTCCCGCCGGCCGAGGCGCTCGCCGGGATCGGCAATCTCGCGATCGACGCGGTTGCCAGCCTGCCCGATGCCGTCGACACGGCGCCGCCGCACGCGTACTTCGTCGTGATGACGCACGACCACGCACTCGATTTCGTGCTGGCCGAGCGCATCCTGCGGCGCGGCGACTATGCGTACTTCGGGATGACCGGCTCGCACACCAAGCGCGTGCAGTTCGATCATCGGCTGGCCGCGATCGGCATCGACCCGGCCCAGGTCGCGCGGATGCGCTGCCCGATCGGCGTCGAAGGCATCATCGACAAGGCACCCGAAGTGATCGCGATCTCGGTGGCCGCGCAGTTGCTGCAGGCCGTCGAGGCGAACGCGACCGCGCAGGCTTCCCCATCATTCTGACCGACCAAGAACAACGCCATGACCCCGACATTCAAGGACAAGATTGCCCGCGCTCCGAAAGCGGAGCTGCACATCCATATCGAAGGCTCGCTCGAGCCCGAACTGATTTTCGCGCTCGCGCAGCGCAACGGCGTGAAGCTCGCGTACGAATCGATTGAAGCACTGCGCGCCGCATACGCGTTCACCGACCTGCAGTCGTTCCTCGACATCTATTACGCCGGCGCGAGCGTGCTGCTGACCGAGCAGGATTTCTACGACATGACGGCCGCGTACTGCGAACGCGCGCTCGCCGACAACGTCGTCCACACCGAGCTGTTCTTCGACCCGCAGACGCACACCGAACGCGGCGTGCCGATCGAGACTGTGGTGGCCGGCATCGACCGCGCGCTCGCCGATGCCGAGCAGCGCGGGCTGTCGAGCAAGCTGATCCTGTGCTTCCTGCGCCACCTGTCCGAAGAGGACGCGCTCGCGACGTTCGATTCCGCGCTGCCGCTGTTCGAACGCTATCGCCATCGGCTGATCGGCGTCGGGCTCGACTCGTCCGAGCTCGGCCATCCGCCGACGAAGTTCGCGCGCGTGTTCGAGAAGGCGCGCGCGCTCGGGCTGAAGCTCGTCGCGCATGCCGGCGAGGAAGGCCCGCCCGCCTACATCTACGAAGCGCTCGACGTGCTGAAGGTCGACCGGATCGACCACGGCGTGCGCAGCATCGAGGATGCGGCGCTCGTCGAGCGCCTCGCGCGCACGCGCACGGCGCTGACCGTGTGCCCGCTGTCGAACCTGAAGCTGTGCGTGTTCGACGACATGGCAAAGCACACGCTGAAGGCGCTGCTCGATCGCGGCGTCGCGGTGACGATCAATTCCGACGATCCGGCCTATTTCGGCGGCTACGTCAACGACAACTACTTCGCGACGGTCGCCGGGCTGCAGCTGACGGACGCCGAAGTGCACGCGGTGATCCGCAACGGCTTCGAGGCGTCGTTCGTCGACGCCGCGCAGCGCGATGCGCTGATCGCGCGTCTCGATTCGTACTGGCAGGCCGCGTGACGGCCGGCATCGAGGTTCGCTAGACAGATGAAACACCGCAACGACATCCGCTTCGCGGCGACCGGCTCGGCCCAGTGCCGCGCCGGCCGCGTGCGTGCACCGCGCACGCACGCCGGCAGCGCGCCCGTCGCCCGCGTGGCGACGGCGTTGTGCGCCGCCGCGCGCCGAAGCCTGTCGTTGCGGCTCGTCATGCAGCTCGGCGCCGCGCCGGTCGCGATTGCGGTCGCAATCGCGGCACTGTCCGCCGGCAACCCGGTGATGGCGGCCGCCACGCTCGCGTGCGCGATCGCCATCCGCGGCGCCCCCGCCTTCGCGCGTCGCCGCATCGCGCAGGCGCGGACAGCGCACGCCATGCCGTCGCCCGCGCGGCACCGACCGTTTTCTTCTGTTCGCCTTACCTTGATGCAGGACCATTCGTCATGACGCAAACCGCATTCCGTTCCCAGCTGCTGACCTTCAACGGCGACCCGGCGCAGTCGAGCCAGGCCGCGAACCACGAGACCGACGGCCTCCTGATCGTCGACGACGGCAAGGTCGTCGCGGCCGGCCCGTATGCGCGGCTCGCCGCGACGCTCGCGCGCGACGCGATCGTCCACGACCTGCGCGACAAGCTGATCGTGCCCGGCTTCATCGACACGCACATCCACTATCCGCAGACGGACATGATCGCGTCGCCGGCCCCCGGCCTGCTGCCGTGGCTCGACAAGTACACGTTTCCGACCGAGCGCCAGTTCGGCGATCCGGAACATGCGCGCGAGGTCGCCGACTTCTTCGTCGACGAACTGCTCGCCTGCGGCACGACGAGCGCGCTCGTCTACTGCACCGTGCACAAGCAGTCGGCCGACGCGCTGTTCGCGGCGAGCGACGCGCGCGACCTGCGGATGATCGCGGGCAAGGTGCTGATGGACCGCAACTGCCCCGAGTTCCTGCGCGACACCGCGCAATCGGGCTATGACGACAGCGCCGAGCTGATCGGCCGCTGGCACGGCAAAGGCCGCCAGATGTATGCGCTCACGCCGCGCTTCGCGCCGACCTCCACCGAGGCGCAGCTCGAGGCGTGCAGCGAACTCGCGCGCCGCCATCCGGACGTGTTCGTGCAGAGCCACGTCGCCGAAAACGTCGATGAAGTGAAATGGGTCGCCGAGCTGTTCCCCGGCCACCGCAGCTATCTCGACATCTACGATCGCTACGGGCTGCTGCGTCCGCGCGCGGTGTACGGCCACTGCATCCACCTCGACGACGAGGATCGCCGCCGGATGGCCGAGACGCGCACCGTCGTCGCGCACTGCCCGACGTCGAACTTCTTCCTCGGCAGCGGGCTGTTCGACTTCGACAAGGCGGGCGAATACGACGTGCCCGTCACGCTCGCCACCGACGTCGGCGGCGGCACGTCGTTCTCGATGCTGCAGACGATGAACGAGGCGCACAAGGTCGCGCGGCTGTCGGGCCACCACCTGACCGCGACGCGGATGTTCTGGCTCGCGACGGCCGGCGCCGCGCAGGCGCTCGATCTGGCCGACACGGTCGGCACGCTCGCGCCGCGCACCGAAGCCGACTTCGTCGTGCTCGACCCGCAGGCCACGCCGCTGCTCGCGCGCCGCACCAAGCGCGCGGAGTCGCTCGAGGAACTGCTGTTCGCGTTCGCGCTGCTCGGCGACGACCGCGCCGTATACCGCACGTACGCGGCCGGCCGGCTCGTACACGAGCGCGGTGCCGCACGCCGCGCTGCCGCGTAACGCACGTACCCGAGCCCCACCCGGCTCCGGCACGCGCCGCAGCGCATGCCGGAGCCGCCGAATGCTAGCGCGGCACGCGTCGTGCTAGAATTCGCCGCTCATTGGGGAGTAGCCGCTCCGCTCGATGTCCCGCGCCCCCGGCGCGCATCGTGACGGAGGCGTCCGTCAACAGACTTGGCCGTTCGGCCATGGCGGGCGCAGCCACCAAGGCCTGGCGAGACCGATGGTTCACTGCGCGCCGCATCAGGGCCCGGCGCGCGGCGGATCGTCGCTCGCACGCACAACACCGGCCCGTGGAACCCCATACGTGTCCCAAGCCTTCCTGATCTCCACCGGCGCCGTCGCCCTCGCTGAAATCGGCGACAAGACCCAACTGCTGTCCCTCGTGCTGGCCGCGCGCTATCGCAAGCCCGTGCCGATCATTCTCGGCGTACTGGTCGCGACGCTCGTGAACCACGGCTTCGCCGGTGCGCTCGGCGAATGGCTCGGCGTGCTCGTCACGCCGTCGATCATGCGCTGGGCGCTCGCGTTCTCGTTCATCGCCATGGGGTTGTGGATCCTCGTGCCGGACAAGCTCGATGCGGACGAAGCCAATGCGAACCGCACGCGGCTCGGCGTGTTCGGCGCGACGCTCGTCGCGTTCTTCCTCGCGGAAATGGGCGACAAGACGCAGATCGCGACCGTCGCGCTCGCCGCGCGCTTCCAGGACTACATCGGCGTGGTGGCCGGCACGACCTTCGGGATGATGCTCGCGAACGTGCCCGCGATCCTGCTGGGCGACCGTTTCGCGCACCGCCTGCCGACCAAGCTGGTGCACGGCATCGCGGCCGTGCTGTTCGTCGTGCTGGGCGCGATGGCGCTGCTGGGCGTCGGGGTCTGACGCACGCAGGCAAGCGGCGCGGCCGGGCGGCCGCGCCGGTGTCGATACCGCGTTACTTCGCGACCGCCGCCCCCGATGCCGGCGCCGCCGGCACCGCACGCTCGTTGGCGGCCGGCGCGGCCGGCCCGCCGCGCTTGTCGACCGGCAGCCGCACCGTGCGGATCGCGCCGTTCGACAGCGGGAAATCGGCGAGCGCGCTACGCGCGAGGAACGGCATCGCATACAGCAGCGCACCGTTGTCGCCCGTGGTGCGCGCGGTCACGTTATACACCTCCTTGCCGGTCGCGCGCTCGGTGATCCGGATGCCGAGCGTGTAGTCGAAGACCTGGTAGGTCTGCGCGACGTAGCCGGCCGGCATCGGCCCCCAGGGCCCCCACGGGCCCCACGGGCCGCCCCGCCAGTACGGCCCCGGCCCCATGAACCACGGGTCGTAGTAGACCGGTTGCGGCACCGTCACCAGATCGCTGCCGACCCCGTAGGCCAGCCCGACCAGATAGCGCGCCTGCGCGGCCGGCACCTGCCGGAATGCGTACGCGGACAGTTCGCTCGCGACGATCGGCTCGTAGGTCGACTGCTCGATGCTGTGCTTCTGCGCATCGGTGCGCGTGAAGGCGTAAGTGCGTGTCGCGTCGCTGCCGCTCCAGTCGGAGAAGGCCGTGACCTGTGTCGTCACATAGCTGGTGCAGCCCGTCAGCAGCGCCACGCACAACCCCGCCGCCCAGCCCGCACCGCGTTGAATCCATTCGCGTTTCATGTCGATCCTCATCGATCCGTCACCCGTTCGTCGCACCGCGCGAACCGTACGGGATGCCGATAATACGCGGACTGCCGGAACCGGTAAAAAGTTCGCCCGACACGCGGCGGCAAGCCTTTGTACAATGGCCCGGTTCGCCCGGCCCGCGCCGCGTGCCCGATCCCCATTCCACCGATCTCGACGACCATGTCCGACAACGCCTCCTCCACCGTGATCCGCCGCGCCGACTACACGCCGCCGGCCTTCCTCATCGATTCCGTCGCACTCGAATTCGATCTCGCGCCGGCCCGCACGATCGTCAGGAACACGATGCGCGTGCGCCGCAATCCGGACGCGGCGCCCGCCCCGCACCTGGAGCTGATGGGCGAAGCCCTCGAATTCGTCGCCGCCCGGCTCGACGGCGCGCCGTACGGTGCGGTGCGCGCGCACGAACACGGGCTGACCGTCGAAAACGTGCCCGACGCGTTCGAGCTCACGCTCGACAGCGCGTGCGCACCGGACCAGAACACGACGCTGTCCGGCCTGTACGTGTCGAGCGGCAACTTCTTCACGCAGTGCGAGGCCGAAGGCTTTCGCCGCATCACCTACTTCCTCGACCGCCCCGACGTGATGGCGTCGTACACCGTCACGCTGCGCGCCGACCGGACCGCGTATCCGGTGCTGCTGTCGAACGGCAACCTCGTCGACTCGGGCGAGCTGCCCGACGGCCGCCACTTCGCGAAATGGGAAGACCCGTTCCGCAAGCCGAGCTATCTGTTCGCGCTGGTCGCGGGCAAGCTCGTCGCGATCGAGGAAAAGATCACGTCCGGCTCCGGCAAGGAAAAGCTGCTGCAGGTCTGGGTCGAACCGGCCGATCTCGACAAGACCCGCCACGCGATGGATTCGCTGATCCACTCGATCCGCTGGGACGAGCAGCGCTTCGGCCTCGAGCTCGATCTCGACCGCTTCATGATCGTCGCGGTCGGCGACTTCAACATGGGCGCGATGGAGAACAAGGGGCTCAACATCTTCAACACGAAGTACGTGCTGGCGAACCCCGAGACTGCGACCGACACCGACTTCGCGAACATCGAATCGGTGGTCGGCCACGAGTACTTCCACAACTGGACCGGCAACCGCGTGACCTGCCGCGACTGGTTCCAGCTGAGCCTGAAGGAAGGGCTGACGGTGTTCCGCGACCAGGAATTCTCGGCCGACATGGCGGCGGGCGACGACGTCGAATCCGCGGCCCGCGCGGTCAAGCGCATCGAGGACGTGCGCGTGCTGCGCCAGCTGCAGTTCGCCGAGGACGCGGGCCCGATGGCGCATCCGGTGCGTCCGGAAAGCTACGTCGAGATCAACAACTTCTACACGATGACCGTCTACGAGAAAGGCTCGGAAGTCGTGCGGATGTACCAGACGCTGTTCGGCCGCGACGGGTTCCGCAAGGGGATGGACCTGTACTTCAAGCGCCACGACGGTCACGCGGTGACGTGCGACGACTTCCGTCACGCGATGGCCGACGCCAACGGGCGCGACCTCGCGCAATTCGAGCGCTGGTACAGCCAGGCCGGCACGCCGCGCGTGTCGGTGCGCACCGCGTACGACGCGGCCGCGCGCCGCTACACGGTCACGCTGGCGCAGGGCTACGGCGACGCGTCGCCGGCCGCGCGCGAGACGCAGCAGGGGCCGCTGCTGATCCCGTTCGCGATCGGCCTGATCGGCCGCGACGGCCGCGACCTGCCGCTGCGCCTCGACGGCGAAGCCGCCGCCTCGGGCACGACACGCGTGCTCGACTTCACCGACACCGAACAGACCTTCACGTTCGTCGACGTGCCGGAACAGCCGCTGCCGTCGCTGCTGCGCAACTTCTCGGCGCCGGTGATCGTCGAGTACGACTACAGCGACGACGACCTCGCCTTCCTGCTCGCGCACGACAGCGACCCGTTCAACCGCTGGGAAGCCGGCCAGCGTCTCGCGACGCGCGCGCTGCTGACGCTCGCCGCGCGCGCCGCCGCGAACGAGCCGCTCACGCTCGGCGAGAACTTCGTCGCCGCGTTCCGCCGCGTGCTGACCGATGAAAACCTGTCGCCCGCGTTCCGCGAACTCGCGCTGACGCTGCCGTCGGAAACCTATCTGGCCGACCAGATGGCGGAAGCCGATCCGGCTGCCGTGCATCGCGCGCGCCAGTTCGTGCGCCGCAAGCTCGCGACCGCACTGCGCGCCGAGTGGCTCGCCGCGTACGAGCAGCACCGGACGCCGGGCGCGTACGAGCCGACACCCGACGCTTCCGGCCGCCGTGCGCTGAAGAACCTCGCGCTCGCGTATCTCGCCGAACTCGAGGATCCGGCCGACGCCGTCCGTATCTCGACCGCGCAGTACGACGCCGCGAACAACATGACCGATCGCGCCGCCGCGCTCGGCGCGCTGCTGTCCGCCGCGGCGTCGGGCGCGAACGACGCGGCCACGCGTGCGCTCGACGACTTCTACCGTCGCTTCGAGAACGAAGCGCTCGTGATCGACAAGTGGTTCGCGATGCAGGCCGCGCAGCGCGGCACGTCCGCCCAGCCGACGCTCACGAAGGTCCGCACGCTGATGGCGCATCCCGCGTTCAACCTGAAGAACCCGAACCGCGCACGCTCGCTGATCTTCAGCTTCTGCGCGGCAAACCCGGCGCAATTCCACGCGGTGGACGGCTCGGGCTACGCGTTCTGGGCCGAACAGGTGCTCGCGCTCGACGCGATCAACCCGCAGGTCGCCGCGCGCCTCGCCCGCTCGCTCGAACTGTGGCGCCGCTTCACGCCGGCGCTGCGCGACCGGATGCGCGAAGCGCTCGAGCAAGTCGCCGCCGGCGCGAAATCGCGCGACGTGCGCGAGATCGTCGAGAAGGCGCTCGCGTAACCTAGCGTTGCGCGCGCGATTCGCGTCGCGCGCCCGCGCGACGAAGCCGGCACCGCCCCGTTGCGGCGCCGGCTTTTTTATCGGCTACAGGTTGGCGGGGTCGGAGCCGGACAAGGGGTTCGAGCGCCCGGCTTTCCCGCCGCAGCAGGGTCGGTCCACTGCGCCACGCACGCCGGAACCCGGCCGAATCGGCCGCCCGACCATGTAACCGGACGAAAAAAGGCGGCGGGTCGGGAGGCGCGCCGGGTAAAATTGCGGCAATTCAAGGATTCTTTGGCCTTTCGGAGTCTGTCATGTCCATTGCCCGCCGCACCACGCTGTCCAAGTTCCTGATCGAGCAGCAGCGTGAGACCAACAACCTCCCCGCCGACCTCCGCCTGCTGATCGAAGTCGTCGCCCGCGCGTGCAAGGCGATCAGCTACAACGTGTCGAAGGGCGCGCTCGGCGATGCACTCGGTACCGCCGGCAGCGAGAACGTCCAGGGCGAAGTGCAGAAGAAGCTCGACATCCTGTCGAACGAGATCCTGCTCGACGCGAACGAATGGGGCGGCAACCTCGCCGCGATGGCGTCGGAGGAAATGGAAACGTTCTTCCCGATCCCCGCGAACTACCCGCGCGGCGAATACCTGCTCGTGTTCGACCCGCTCGACGGCTCGTCGAACATCGACGTGAACGTGTCGATCGGCACGATCTTCTCGGTGCTGCGCTGCCCGGACGGCAAGCAGGCCACCGAGGAATCGTTCCTGCAGCCAGGCACGGAGCAGGTCGCGGCCGGCTACGCGGTGTACGGCCCGCAAACCGTGTTCGTGCTGACGACCGGCAACGGCGTGAACTGCTTTACGCTCGATCGCGAAGTCGGCTCGTGGGTGCTCACGCAAAGCAACATGCAGATCCCGGCCGATACGCGCGAATACGCGATCAACGCATCGAACGCACGCCACTGGTACGAACCGGTCCAGCGCTACGTCAACGAGCTGAACGCCGGCAAGGAAGGCCCGCGCGGCGACAACTTCAACATGCGCTGGATCGCGTCGATGGTGGCCGACGTGCACCGGATCCTGAACCGCGGCGGCATCTTCATGTACCCGGCCGACAAGCGCACGCCCGATCGTCCGGGCAAGCTGCGCCTGATGTATGAAGCGAACCCGATGTCGTTCATCGTCGAACAGGCGGGCGGCGCCGCGACGACGGGCACGCAGCGCATCATGGAAGTGCAGCCGACCGGCCTGCACCAGCGCGTGCCGGTGTTCCTCGGTTCGAAGAACGAAGTCGAGCGTGTGACCGGCTATCACAACGAAGGCAAATAAATTTGCACTGCAGCACTGGACGGAGGTGCGAGACGTCAGTACAATCGCGCCTTCGCGATGTGGCCCTGACGGGCTGCGTCGCAGTGAAGTGAAAGCGGGAAGTCCGCCGGATCGATGGGTACGCGAAACAGCAGCAGCAAGCTGAAAAAAAATTCGCAAAACCTATTGCCAAGATCTCGGATTTCACCATATAATTTCATTTCTCTGCTGCCGGTGTAGCTCAGTTGGTAGAGCAGCGCATTCGTAATGCGAAGGTCGTAGGTTCGACTCCTATCTCCGGCACCAAGATATAAAGGCCTGATAAGCATCGCTTATCAGGCCTTTTCTCTTTTCCGGCCACGTTTTTCCGATACACGAAATCGTGCGCCCGCCCTCCCCGTCATTGCCGCTTGCGGGCATCCCCCGACTCCCGCGCCGCGCGCCGCCGATTACAATCGCCGGACCACCCGGCCCTCCCCCAAGCATCATGCGCACCTGGCGTCTCGAGCGACCGAACCTCAGCGGACAACTGGACGTGTCGCGCGCGACCAGCCTCGTCGCCGCGATCGGCGGCAACGAGCCGAACGCGTTCGCCGCGGAAATCCTGAAGCTGTTCGACGACGCGCTGTCGGTCACGCAGTGCACGATCTTCGCGTACGAGTTCGGCAACCGGCCACGCACCGTGTCGGTCGCCGATCATCGCGGCGGCCGCTACCTGCGCGACGTCGCCGACACCTATGCGCGACATTTCTATGCGCTCGACGGCAACCAGAAGATCGTCTCGGCCGCCGCTCGCGGCACGCAGCGCCGCGACGTGCTGCTGCATCAGCAGGCCGGCGACGAGATCGGCCACGACGCCTATCGCGCGGCCTGCTACCGCGGCCCGGACGTATCCGATCGCCTCGCGTTGCTGATGCAGCCGAACGACTCGACCTGGCTATCGATCAACCTGTATCGCGCGCATCGCAGCGGCGCGTTCCAGCCGCGCGAGATCGCGGCCATCGAAACGCTCGCGCCGCTGATCGCGCAGGCCGCTCAGCATCATTACGCGCTCACGGGCTCGACGCAGATCGGCATCCCGCAACTGATGCTCGCGCGGCTGCGCGGCGCATGCCCGACACTGTCCAAGCGCGAACTCGACGTGCTGCGCGGCGTGCTCGAAGGCCAGACCGCGCAGGAGATCGGCGAGACGATCGGCGTGAAGGCATCGAGCGTCGTCACCTACCAGAAGCGCGCGTACCGGCGCCTCGGCATCTCGAGCCAGCGCCAGCTGTTTGCGCTGTGCCTGCAACCCTGAACCGCGCGCCGATCCTGAACGCGTCGGGGTAAATCCCGGCACGCCGCCGGCCGTTCGCTGTACCCGGAATGGGGACAGCGATGTTCGGCACGGCTTCCATACTGCATCCGACCTGCCGCACGCATCGCGTCATCGTGCGTGCGCGTCCGACTACCGCAACCTGGAAGCCAACGATGGGCATCGAATTCAAGCCATATCCGTTCGTCGCCGTGCGTCATCCCGCGCACCGGCCAACCTGCAGCGACGGTGTCGAGACGCAGCGGCACCGCGTCGCGATCGTCGGCGGCGGGCCCGTGGGTCTCGCCGTCGCACTCGGCCTCGCCAATCACGGCATCCGCAGCGTGCTCCTTGAAGCCGACGATTCGGTCTGTCACGGCAGCCGCGCGATCTGCATCTCTCGACGCAGCCTCGAGATCATCGAGCGGCTCGGCGCACTCGACGACTTTCTGCGCATCGGACTGCCGTGGAGCGGCGGACGCAGCTTCCATCGTCGCGACGAGGTGCTGCATTTCACGATGCCGCAGGACGAGAACCAGAAGCTGCCGCCGATGGTGAACCTCGCGCAGTATCACATCGAGCAGTTCCTGCTCGATGCCGCGCTGCGCCGCCCCGAGCTCATCGAGATCCGCTGGCAAACGAAGGTCGCGGGTGTCACGCGACACCCGGACGGCGTGCGCCTCGACGTCGATACGCCGCTCGGCCGCTACGCACTCGATGCCGACTGGGTCGTCGCGAGCGACGGCGGGCGCAGCACGATACGCGATGCGCTCGGCCTGTCGCTCCAGGGCACAAGCTATGAAGGCCGCTACGTGATCGTCGACATCGCGCTCGACAGCAACCGGCCGACCGAGCGGCTCGCCTACTTCGACCCGGCGTCGAACCCCGGCTCGACGGTGCTCGTCCACAAGCAGCCCGACAACGTATGGCGGATCGACTACCAGTTGCGCGACGACGAGGATCCCGAAGCGGCCGTGAAGCCCGAGAACGTGATCCCGCGCGTACAGAACCTGCTCGACATGATGGGCGAGCGCGGCGACTGGTCGCCGATCTGGATCACGATCTACAAGGCGAACGCGCTGACGCTCGAACGCTACCGGCACGGCCGCGTGCTGTTCTGCGGCGACGCCGCGCACCTCGTGCCGATCTTCGGCGTGCGCGGCGCGAATTCCGGCATCGACGACGCCGACAACGTCGCGTGGAAACTGGCGTACGTGATGCGCGGCCTCGCGTCGGACGCGCTGCTCGACAGCTATTCGGACGAGCGTGTGTTCGCGACGCACGAGAACCTGCGCTACGGCACCAAGAGCACCGAGTTCATGGCGCCGCCGTCGTTCGCGTTCGACCTGATGCGCAAGGCCGTGCTGACGCTCGCGGTCCGGCATCCGGCGTTGCGTTCGCTGATCAATCCGCGCCAGACGTCGGCCATCGCCTACACGGCGTCGCCGCTCAATGCGGACGAGCGCGATGCATTTTCAGCCGGGCCGGCGCCCGGTTCGGTACTGGCGGAATGTCCGTTGATGCTGCAGGCGGCGGGCGACATCGGCACCGCCAAGGGCGCGCGCCGCGGCCACCTGACCGATCTCGTCGGTCCGTGTTTCACCGCGTTCCGCTTCACGCGCGACGGCACGCCCAAGCCGTCGTTCGCCGATCTCGAGCGACACCTGCACGACGCCGGCCTACCGTTCGCGCTGGTCACGCTCGCACGGCACGCGGCACCGCAACAGCCGGGATGCGGCGGCTACGATGCCGACGGCCGGCTGTTCGACCTGTACGGTGCGCGCGACGGCACCGTCTATCTCGTGCGTCCGGACGGACACGTGCTCGGCCGCTGGCACGATGCTCGCACCGCCGACCTGACCGCCGCACTCGAACGCGCGCTCCACCCGCGCACGTCAGCCGATCTTCAGGAGAACGCATGATGACCGACACCGAACGCGACATCCTCTACACCGACCTGTGCCGCACGATGACCCGCATCGGCGAAACCGATGCGTCGCTCTTTCTCGCCCGCTTCGCGCTGCTGGCGATCGAGGCGATCGGCGAGGCAGCGACCGTCGCCCGCCTGATTGCCGACGCCGGCGACGGCCTGCCCGACACGGGCGCACCGGCGCCGGCGCACGGACGATGACACATGACGCACGCGACACCACCGTGCGGCCCATTCCTTACAGATTCGTTTCATCGACAGACGAATCACCTGGAAAAACCCGTTAAGGGTGCATAACATTACTTAACGATTCCGACCCGTCTATCGCGTTACATTGCGTGGGCGGCGCGGCGGGTCGCATGCCGCCTTCATGCAGCTTGCGGCGAAACAGCCGACGTCCGGTCATTTCGACTCAACACAAGGAGAGGATCACCATGACTCATGGCTTGATTATGTGGCTCATCATCGGCGCGGTCGCCGGCTGGCTGGCGGGCCTGCTCGTCAAGGGCGGCGGCTTCGGCCTGATCGTCGACATCATCGTCGGTATCGTCGGCGCGGTGATCGGCGGCTGGCTGGCCGGGCTGCTCGGCATCAGCCTCGGCAGCGGCTTCATCGGCTCGGTGATCGTCGCGGTCATCGGCGCCGTGATCCTGCTGTTCGTGATCCGGCTGTTCCGGCGCGCAGCCTGACGATCTTCTCGCGCGCCTTCGGGCGCGCTTGCGTTCTTGCACCGAAGCGGCGCGCGGCATCCCCCGCGCGCCGCCCCCCGTTTCAGCGGCGCTTGCCGCGCTGCAACCAGCCGTCGAGCACGTCGGTCGTCAGCAATCCGCTGCGCGCGTCGCGTGCGCCATCGCGTCCGATCCACACGGTACGCGGCATTTCTCCCCGCCATCCCGCATCGAGCGCCGCCCGCAGACGCTCGGGCATCGGCTCCGCGTTCGCATACTGCGCGACCTGCGGCGGCAGGTTCATTTGCGCGAGTGCCTGTGCAATGGCCGCACCATTGTCGTCGTACGCGTCCATCGAGATCATCGCGAGTTGCACGTCCGGATGCCGGCGCTGCCACGCGACCAGATGCGCGGCGTTCTCGCGGCAGTAGCCGCAATCGAGCGACCAGATCTCGACCGCGAGCGGCCGTTCATGCGCCGTCGCGTACACCTTCGCGACCTCGTCCGCACGCAACGGCTGCAGTCCGCCGGCCCACGCGGGCAAGCTCGCAAGCACGGCCCCGATCAATACCATCAGCCGTGTCATTGCGCGCCCTCCACGGCAATCAGCCGGTAGCCGTCGTTACGCGTACGCCACGACAGATAGATGCGTCCTGCATCGTCGAGCAGTTGCGGGTTGTCGCTCGCGCCCGACGTCGACGCGATCGCGCGCGGTGCCGACCAGTGCTCGCCGCGATCGTCGGAGCGGCGCAGCTTGACCTGCATCGTGTCGCCGTCGAACGCCTTCCAAGCGAGCCAGACGACGTCGCCGCGCGCGACGAGCGCCGCATGCGATGCCTGCTCGGCCGGCACCGCCGGATTTTCGCCGAACGCCCAGGGCGTGCCGCGCGGCCGGCCGTCGGCGCCGATGCGCGAGTAGAACACGTCGGCGCGGCCGTCGACGACGCCGAACCAAGCGAGATGGCGCGTGCCGTCCGGCGTGATCGCGAGCGCCGGCCCGTGCTCGGGGCAGGCTTCGACATGCCAGTTCGAGAACGTCGCACGCACCGGCACGACGGGCTCCGACGCCGACACGGGCAACACCGCGAGCGCATGGTCGCGGATCTGCCCCGGGAACACGTTGCGCCACACGGCTTCGATGTGTCCGGCCGGATCGATCGCCATCGCGATGCGGCAGCATTCGCAGGTGTGGTCCGTCACCTTGCGCTCGGGCTCGAACGACGCGCCGCCATCGCGCGACATCGCGTAGTAGACGGCCGCCCCTTCGTACGCCTGCCCCGCCGCCTTCGCCGCGACGAGATCGCGCTTGTCGATCCACGCGATCGCGATATTGCCGGCCGGATCGACGGCCATCATGTCGAAGCGGTGCGTGATCGCCTGCCGGTCGCGATGCACGGTGACCGGCACGCTCCAGGTCGCGCCGCCGTCGAGCGAACGCGAGAAGCGCACCATGCCCGTGTACGGCGCATCGAGCGGCATCGACCACGACACGTACACCGCGCGACCGTCCGGGCTCGTCGCGATCTTCGGGCGATTCTCCGCGCTGGTGTAGATCGGCTCGGGCATCGCGTTGACGGTCACGGGCGCGGACAGCGTGCGGCCCGCGTCGTCCGAGTGCGCGACGACGACGTGCGCGCCTTCGACCCATGCGACCCACAGCCGGTGCCGCGCGTCGAATGCGGCGCCGGTCGCGAGCGGCTGCTTCTGTTGCGCCGGTGCGGCCTGCATGCTCATGTGCGCCGCATGCGGATCGGCGGCCTTGGGTGCGTCGTGCGCACCGGCCGGCGACAGCGTCGCGAGCCACAGCGCGCAGCCTGCCGCGAACGATTTCACAGCGACCATTTCAGCTCTCCAAAGAAGGTGCGGCCCGGATACGGGTGGAACACGTAGTAGCGGCGGTCCGTCAGGTTGTCGATGCCGACCGACGCGGTCCAGTGACGGTCGAACCGGTAGCGCGCCTTCAGGTCGACGACCGTGAAGATGCTCGTGCCGCCGTACACGTCCGGATTCACGTCGCTGTTGTCGAGCGTGTTGAACTGGCGGCCCGAGTAGCGGACGCCGACGCTCGCGAGCCAGTGTTCGTCGAAGCGGTACGACGCGAGCAGGTTCGCGCGCATGCGCGGGATGCGCGGAAAGCGCGAGCCGACATACGCGGGGTTCGCGGCGTCGGCCAGGATCTGCGCATTGCTCGCCGACACGTTCGCGTCAATGTCGAGCCCGCGCAGCCCGACGTTCTGGCCGCTGAAGGCGAGCTCGACGCCGCGCACGCGCACACGATCGACGTTCGAGATGTTGGTGACCGTCGACGCGCCGGAAACCGTCGTCTGGCTGTAGATCGAATCGCGCAGGTCGCTCTGGAACACGCTCGCGCGCACGACGCCGACACCCACGTCGCGCTCGGCCGTGAAGTCCCAGTCGATCGCCTTTTCCGGCCGCAGGTTCGGGTTGTTGTTGACGATCGCGTTGTTCGAGATCGTGCCCTGGAACAGCTCGCCGACCGTCGGGAAGCGCGTGCCGGTCGCGAACGACAGCCGGAAGCGCCAGACCTCCGTCGCGTCCCACTGCAGCGCGACTTTCGGCGACAGCGCATTCGCGCCGCGGTCCGCGTAGCCGAGCGTGCCGTTGGCATTGCCGAGCGCGCCGCCGTACGCATCCCAGCGCTCGTAGCGCAGGCCGAGGGTCGCGAGCCAGCCGGGCGCGAAACGCCACGCGTCCTGCGCGAACAGCGCCTGCGTGCGCGTGTCGCCCCGGTAGACGCTCGCGAGCGACGTGGTCGGCCCGGCCAGCCAGTCGGCCGTGTTGTACGTGACGTTGCGCAGGAAATAGTTGTCGTAGTGATAGCCGAACGTGAGCGTGTGCCCCTTCACTGCCGGCGCCTCGGCCTTCAGGTCGAGCGTGCGCCAGCCCGTGCCGTCGCCCTGGAACAGCGTGCCCGCCCCGCCCTGCGCGGTCGATGCCGCACGCAGCACGTCGCGCGACACGTCGTACGCGGACACCACGCCCGACAGCCGCCAGCCCGAGTCGAGCCGGCCGTTCAGCCCGAGCGCGTACAGCCAGTTCTCCTGGTCGCCGCGCTGCGGTGCGAACGCGCTCGGCGCGACGGTCATGTTCTGGCCGCCGATCGACACGTTGCCGCCGTAGACGGGATTGCCTGCCGCGTCGCGCAGGAAGGTTTCGCCGTGCTGCCGGTAATGGTTCTCCCAGTGCCCGAGCGTCAGCGTCGCGTCGACGTGATCCGTGAACGCATAGCCCATCCGGACCGTCTCGTTGAGCTGCTCGGTCCGTTCGATGTTCTGCGCGCCGACGATCGTGCGCGGCTTGCCGTTGGGGCCGATGTCGGCGGCCGCGCCGGTCACGGGCACCGCGGTGCCGAGCTTCGGGTTGTAGGCGGAACCGGGGCTCGCATACTGCATCGGCTGACCGTCGTTCTCCAGCCGGTCGAGGGACAGCGAGAACCAGAACCTGCCGACGCGGTTCGCGATCCGCGCGGTCTGGTGATTGCCGCCGAAACTGTCCGCGAACCCGTAGCCGTCGTGATAGCGCTGCGTGAAGAACTGCGTCGACAGCGACGCCTCCAGCTTGTCGGGCCGCCGCGTCGTCAGCAGCACGGTCGAGCCGATCGCGTTGCCGGGATACAGCGCGGAAAAGGGGCCATACAGCACGTCGACGCGCGCGATATCGTCCGGCGCGATCAGCGACCAGCGCGGCGGGTACGCATAGCTCGAGCCGAGCAGGTTCGACAGCAGCAGGCCGTCGGCGTACACGAGCCCGCGTGCGCTCTGCAGTTCGTTGAAGTCGCGCCCGGCGAACACGCTGTTGCGGTCGCCGATGTAGCGCCTGCGTACCATCAGGTTGGGCGCGTACTTCAGCGCGTCCTCGGTGGTGACGTTGGTGTGCGCGTCGATCTGCTCGCGCGTGATCGACTCGACGACGGCCGGCGTGTCCGGATCGACGGGTTGCCGCTGGGCGGTCACGCTGACGGCGGTCAGCGTGTCGCCCGTCTGCGCGGGCGCGACCGCGGCAACCGGTGCGGTACGACCGGCCGGGTTGCCCGAGCCACCGGGCACCGGTTCGGCGGAAGCGCCATCGATCGGGGCCGCCTGCGCGGTCGGCCAGACAAAGGCGGCCGCGCAGGCGAGCGCGAGCCGGCCGCGCGACGGCCGCGCGGCGAAGGTGAACGACATGGATGAATTCCTGAAAACGTGACCGGACGCCGCCGGACGCGAGCCGACGCGCCGCGCGCAAACGGCACGGCGCGCGGACCGGGCCGCGTGCGGCACGCACGCCACCGGGGCGCGCGGACGATATCAATCAGACCAGGACGTTTTCAGGCGGACCGCGCGGCTGCGCGAGACGGATGCCCTTGCGGGGAAAAACGGGAACGGCCGGGGCGGCCGCCCGGTACGCGAACGCGCGCACGAAGCCCGGCAACACGGGCAGGCTCGTGCCGAGTGCGACGTTCGCCGTGAAGCCGGGACAGTACACGCAGTGCGGCACGCCGGCATGGTCGATCGACGACGTGCCGCGGTCGTCGCCCGACTGCGCGAGGACGACCTGGCGGGCGCCTGCCGCACTGCACAACTCGAGCGTGAGCCCGCCGGAACCGCTCGACGCGAGACGCGCGTAGCCGACGACGGGCGACAGTACGTTCAGTACCAGCGCCAGCCATACGAGGCCGATCCATCGCGTCGTTCGTTTCATCGCGGTCCAGAAAAAAGTGCGCGCAAGTATACCAAGCGGCCCGATTGTTGCGATTAAGCGGGGGGCAATAGTCGGCATCGCAGGGCGCGCAGCAGCGCATGTGCCGTTAATACAACAGAGACAAAATCTAACGATTCGCCACTGGCATAAATCCAAGCGCGAGGTTGATAATTATTGAACCTGCTGGAGAAATGACCATGGACGAAAGACCAACCCGCATGCCCCCGCCCGAGCAAGTGATGAGCCCGGATCCGGAACCCGTCGGCGTGGAATTCCTCGCCGAATTGCCCGAGCATGTCCGGGCATTCTTCGACGAGCAGCACAAGCTGTACTCGCCGAAGTGAACCTACGTTCCGTTCTGTAACCGCCACGTGTCGATCGATATCGTGCGGTTCATCGCTGCGTTTTCGGCGCAGATCGCTTCGCACCCGGGCTGCAACGGCCTGAAGGTGCCGGATCAGCGCGTCCGCTGATTCTTCTGTCGCGTCGTTCCGCCGCGCGACTGTCTTCGTCTATCCTTCTGGTTTTCCACCTCCGGCCCGCCCGGCTCTCCCCTCTCCCGATCGTTCCGATGAAACAAGCCCTTCGTGCCAGCATCGCTGTCGCCGCGCTCGGCGTCGCCGTTTTTTCGTCACCGCACGTCGCACGCGCGGACGGCGACGACACCGCGCTCACCAATCTCGTCGCGCTCGCGTCGCAGCGGCTCGCGCTGGCCGAACCCGTCGCACGATGGAAATGGGCGAACCACCAGGCAATCGAGGATCGACCGCGCGAAGCGGCATTGCTCGCATCGGTGGAGCAGCGCGCCGCACAGTCCGGCGTGGATCCGGCGTTCGCGCGCACGTTCTTCGAAGATCAGATCGCCGCGAGCAAGGACGTGCAGAACGCGCTCTTTGCAAAGTGGCGCGCAACGCAGCCGCCGGAAGGCACGCCGCCCGACCTCGCGACCAGCACGCGGCCGGCGCTCGACCAGCTCACGCAAAAGATGCTGACGGGCCTCGCGCAAGTCGCACCGCTGCGCGACGCACCCGACTGCCAGGCGCGGCTCGCACGCAGTATCGCGAACTGGAAGACGCTCACCCGCTACGACTCCACCCAGACGCAGGCGCTCGGCACGGCGCTGTCGCACGTCTGCTCCGCCGGCGGTGCCAGCGCGATCGGCTAACGGCTGACAGCTCGCGGCCGTTGCGCACGGCAGCCCACGGTGCTCAGTCGGCGGGCGTGAGTGCCGCCAGCGGAATGAGTTGCAGGCCGCGCGCGAGATGCGTCTGCAGCAGACGATGGGTATGGGGTTCGAACGCGCCGTCCGCGCCGTCGGCCACGAGCCGCACCGCCGCGTCGAGCGATTCGGCCGCACCGAGGTAGCGCCAGCCATCGATCACGTGAAACAGGCGGCGCTCGCCGCTCGCCTCGAACGCAACCGCGCCGTCGAACGGCCAGGGCGCATTGCCCGCGCGGGCGTGATCGGCCGCGGGACGCCGGTTGTACGCCGGACGCAGGCGGGCGATCCACTGTGCTTCGGCGAGCATCGCCCCCAGCTCGTTGCCGGTCTCCCGCCATTCGACCCGCCGTACCTGCTGCGCTATCCGCATTTCCTTCGACGAGCGCCGCTCACCGGTCAGCAGCGCGCGCAAGCGCTGCCGCACGCGCACGCTGCGCCCGACGTACAGCGCTTCGTCGCCCTCCCCGAACAACGCGTACGCGCCGCATCCGGCCGGCGCGGTATCGAGCCACGCTTCGGTCATGCCGCCCGCGAGACGGAAGTGGCGCGTCGTGCGCGCTATCTGGTCGCGCAGACGCTCGAGCGGCACGATGTCGTGCAATTGCCGCCAGAACTGCCAGATGAGATCGGCATCCGCGAGTGCCCGGTGGCGGGCAGCGGGAACGAGGCCATGCCGCTCGATCAGCGCATCGAGTCCGTGCCGCGTCTCGCGCGGAAACAGCGCACGCGACAGCCGCACCGTGCACAGCACGTCCGGATTGAACGCGATGCCGGCGCGCTCGAATTCGGCACGCAGGAAGCCGCGGTCGAAGCTCGCGTTGTGCGCGACGAACAGCTTGCCGTCGAGCCGCTCGAACAGCGCGGGCGCGAGCGACGCGAACGACGGCGCGTCGCGCACCATCTCGTCCGAAATGCCCGTCAGTTGCTGGATGAACGGCGGAATCGACTGTCCCGGATTGACCAGCGTCGTCCATGTCGATACGCCGAGCGGACCGATTTCGACCACGCCGATTTCAGTGATGCGGTGCTCGGTGGACGAGCCACCCGTGGTTTCGAGGTCGACGAAGACAAGCGGCTGTTCGGAGGCGGAATCGGACGGACGGGAATCGGACATGAAAAGACAGGGGAAACGATGCTTCCGTGAGTATGCACCGGCAGGCGTGCTCGCGACCAGCCCGAACCGGAATCGATCCGCCGGCCGCGGGTTTTCGTGCCCCAGAAAGCAAAAAGCCCCCGCGATGCGGGGGCCGGACGTGATCGGCAATGCGTGGCGCGTCAGACCGCCTGGATATTCGCTGCCTGCTTGCCTTTCGGCCCGACTTTCACGTCGAAGGAAACGCGCTGGTTTTCCTTCAGCGTTTTGAAGCCGTCCATCCGGATTTCGGAAAAGTGCGCAAACAAATCTTCGCCGCCATTGTCGGACGTAATAAAACCGAAACCTTTAGCATCGTTAAACCATTTTACGATACCGGTATCCATACCTTCGTTCCCCACTCGTTTAGATCAAAAGAGCTACTGTTTATAGCCGCTTCCCGAAATCCCGCAACGGCGCGCCGACACTCACCCCCAGCGCTCCGCCCGGGGACGGAGTGCTGACTTTATAAATGGGACAATCCGGGTGCGTCAAGGGAATTTTTAGCGCCTTCTTTATCAAAAAAAACGTCAATACCCGTGGAATCGGTACACCATCGTCTTTTATTAATTGATTCGCATCAAAAACCTGTCAATATTACCGGGATCGGATCATAAATAATCGGCACCGTGAAAAACATACCGGGGACGAATCGCGTCGGTAAAATCCTCGGGGTTTTTCTGGGTTGCGAAAAACGCGAGACGTTGCGATGCTGGAACGACGCACTGGAAGGAGAAAGCCATGTGGCTGGACGGAATCAAGCGCTTCGCGGGCCGGCTCGCACGCGTACGCCGCAAGTCCCGCGCGCTGGCCGAGTCCCGTGAGGCGCCGTGCGATACCGAGTTCGATCCGACCTGGCACGGCGATCACTGGCAGAACCTGCTGGCATCACCGCTGGACGCCCGTCACTACGTGATGGAAGACTGGACGTATACGCCGCCGCCAGCCGAAACCGACGACACCCGGCCGACAGGCAAGCGCAAGCGGCGCTCGTACTCGCAATAGAAATCGGACGGGAGTCGAGACGGCGGGGCAAAAAAAAGCGCGACTGGGAAGTCGCGCCGACAAAGGTTTGGAGATCTTTTCCGTCAACGAAAAAGTCTGCTTCGGAAAGCAGAGATCGCAGTATAGCGAGATAACATCCTTTCATTATCCATGCTCCACACAAACCTCTATTGCCGATGTGTCAATAATCGCGCTAGGGGCACCCTCGCCCGCCACTGATCGCCTGTCGCGATCGCGCAACGCCCATTATGCAATCCTGATTACCTTTCCGGCCTGCTGCGCTGCCGCGAAGTCTTGATGGCCGGGGCTCTCGGCGCATACGCGCATTCTTGCGCGATTCAAAATACAGTATTGCCGGAAGCAGTTTTCTTCTGCGCCCGGACCGATCCGTACACTGCAAATGGATGTCCGACGAGGGTGCCGCGCCCCATGCGCACGGCGTCGCCGACCTGCGACGCCGCCGATGCCCGCAGCAGGTTCGATCAACATCATCCTGTTTGGAGACAGATCATGAAAAAGACCCTGATCGTCGCCGCATTGGCGGGCGTGTATGCCACCGGCGCCCATGCGCAAAGCAGCGTCACGCTGTACGGCCTGATCGATGCCGGCATCACCTACACGAACAACCAGGGTGGTCACAGCGCGTGGCAGGAGACGAGCGGCTCGATCAACGGCAGCCGCTGGGGCCTGCGCGGCACCGAGGACCTCGGCGGCGGACTGAAAGCGATCTTCACGCTGGAAAACGGCTTCGGCATCAACAACGGCACCCTCAAGCAGAACGGCCGCGAGTTCGGCCGCCAGGCGTTCGTCGGGCTCGCGCACGACAACTTCGGCTCGCTCACGCTCGGCCGCCAGTACGACAGCGTCGTCGATTTCCTCGGCCCGTTGTCGCTGACCGGCACCCAGTATGGCGGCACGCAGTTCGCGCACCCGTTCGACAACGACAACCTGAACAACGCGTTCCGGATCAACAACTCGGTCAAGTACCAGAGCGTGAACTACGGCGGCCTGAAGTTCGGCGCGCTGTACGGCTTCTCGAATTCCAGCGATTTCTCGAACAACCGCGCGTACAGCGTGGGCGCGTCGTACAGCTACATGGGCTTCAACGTCGCGGCCGCGTACATGCAGCTGAACAACAACATCAACGCGCTGGCGCTCGCGGCCAGCGACCCCGGCGCGGTGGCCGGCGACTGGACGTTCGCGGCCAGCCGTCAACGCACCTGGGGCGCGGGCCTCAACTACGCGTTCGGCCCCGCGACGGCCGGCTTCGTGTTCACGCAGACGCGCCTGACCGATTCGGCCAGGATCAGCGCCGGGCAGTCCGGCGTGTCGGGCGGCATCCCGCTCACCGGCGGCACACGCTTCAACAATTACGAAGTGAACGGCCGCTACGCACTGACGCCGGCGTTCTCGCTCGCCGGCTCGTACACCTACACCGACGGCCGTCTCGACGGCCAGACGCCGAGCTGGCACCAGTTCAACCTGCAGGCCGACTATGCGCTGTCGAAGCGCACCGACCTGTACCTGCAAGGCGAATACCAGCGGGTCAATGCGGACGGCCTGGCGATCGGCGCGAACATCAACGGGCTCGGCACCGCGTCGTCGACGAACAAGCAGATCGCCGTCACGGCCGGCATGCGTCACCGTTTCTGAGCGATGCGATCGGCCCCGGCCGCTCGGCCAGGACCGTCATGACGAAGCGCCCCGCCCGGGGCGCTCGTACGTTGCGGCGCCGCGTCGCGTGAACGCGCCGCTCGAGGCTCACGCGTTGCCCGATGCCGGATAGCGAACGTCGAGCACGTCGATCGGCTGGGGCCCGGCCGGCGTCATCAGCGTGACGGTATCGCCGATCTTCGCCTTGATGAGCGCGCGCGCGACCGGCGAAATCCAGCTGACGCAACCACGATCGAGATCGACCTCGTCGATCCCGACGATCGTGACGGTGTGATCCTCGCCGTCCTGCGTCGCGTAATCGACCGTCGCACCGAAGAACACCTGGTCGACGTTCTCCTGCCGGCTCGCGTCGACGACTTCGGCAAGATCGAGCCGCTTCGTCAGGAAGCGGATCCGGCGGTCGATCTCGCGCAACCGCCGCTTGCCGTAGATGTAGTCGCCGTTCTCCGACCGGTCGCCGTTCGACGCGGCCCATGACACCAGCCGCACGACCTCGGGACGCTCGACGTCGATCAGGTTCAGCAACTCGTCCCTGAGCCGCTTGTGACCGGCCGGGGTGATGTAGTTCTTCGTGCCCGCAGGAATCGCGGGTTGACTCGGGTCGAGATCGTCGTCGTCGCCGTCCGACTCTTTGACAAACGCCTTGTTCATGATGCGGATTCAACACAGGGATGACTGATGTTTCAAGGGTACACGAAGGTGGCCGCGCAAGATCGTGCGACATTTTTTGCGAATAAGGCTTCCCTTTTTATGCAACCCTGCTATACTTCCGCTTCTGCGTGCGGCTGTAGCTCAGTTGGATAGAGTACTTGGCTACGAACCAAGGGGTCGTGGGTTCGAATCCTGCCAGCCGCGCCACCTTTTCCGAGGGCCTTCCCAACCGAAGGCCCTTTCAGTTCGATGTAGTAGCGTTTTGTTTTTGCGTGCGGCTGTAGCTCAGTTGGATAGAGTACTTGGCTACGAACCAAGGGGTCGTGGGTTCGAATCCTGCCAGCCGCGCCACCTTTTCCGAGGGCCTTCCCAACCGAAGGCCCTTTCAGTTCGATGTAGTAGCGTTTTGTTTTTGCGTGCGGCTGTAGCTCAGTTGGATAGAGTACTTGGCTACGAACCAAGGGGTCGTGGGTTCGAATCCTGCCAGCCGCGCCACCTCAGAAGGGCCTTCCTCCGGGAAGGCCCTTTTTCTTTTCCGCTCCCCATTTCTCTTTGGCCTGCACCCCGCTCGACGCGAGCCGGGTTGCCACCGCACGACACCACCTGACGACCCTGCACAAACGAAAACGGCGGCCCATGGCCGCCGTCGTATCACGCCGCAAACTCGCCGCCGCAAACCCGCGCGCGGCGTCAGTAATCCTGCCGCTCGCGCTCGATACGCATGCCGCCGTCGTGACGTGCATGTACGCTGTCGTCGGTCGAGCGCTCGCGCATGATCCGCATCACGTCCGGATTGGTCCGCACGCGCCGCATCACGTTCGCGAGGTGCACGCGATCGCTGACCTGGATCACGAAGCGCAGCACCGTCGATTCGTGCGTCAGATCCTCGTCCATCGCGATGTGAACGATGTTCGCGTCGGCCGACGTGATGTCCGCCGCGACGCGCGCGAAGATGCCCTTCGTGTTCTTCACGAGCGCCTTCACCGCGACGTCGAACAGACGACCCGGCTGCGGCGCCCATTCGACGTCGATCCAGCGGCCCGGATCGCGGCGATGGATGCGCTGCGCGACCCGGCAATCGGTCGTATGAATCGCCATCCCGAGGCCGATGCCGATATAGCCCATGATCGCGTCGCCCGGAATCGGCCGGCAGCATGCCGACAGCTGCACGGACATCCCTTCGGTGCCGGTAATGACGACCGGCGGCGCATTGTGTGCGGGATGCCGTTCGGACCTCGGCAGATCGTCGTCCGCATCGCGGCCGCTCATCAGCACCTCGATGCGCTTGGCCATCACCGCGGCGACGCGGCGGCCGAGGCCGATGTCCGCGAAGATTTCCTGGCGGCTCTTGTTGCCCGTCCACTGGACGAGCTTCTCCCACACCTCCGGCCCGACATCGGCGAGCGCGAGCCCGTAACCCTTCAGGCTCTGGTCGACGAGCCGCTCGCCGAGCTGCACCGACTCGTTCAGGCGCATCGTCTTCAGGTAGTGACGAATCGCCGAACGCGCCTTGCCGGTGCGGACGAAACCGAGCCACGCGGGGTTCGGCTTCGAATACGGCGCGGTGATCACCTCGACGATGTCGCCGCTCTTCAGCTCGGTACGCAGCGGCAGCAACTCGTTGTTGATCTTCACGGCCACGCACTGGTTGCCGAGATCGCTGTGGATCGAATACGCGAAATCGAGCGCCGTCGCGCCGCGCGGCAGCGCCATGATCTTCGACTTCGGTGTGAACACGTAGACCGCATCCGGGAACAGGTCGATCTTCACGTGCTCGAGGAACTCGCTCGAATCGCCGGCTTCGCTCTGGATGTCGAGCAGCGACTTCAGCCACTGGTGCGCGCGCTTCTGCACGTCGTTCAGATCCGCGCCGCCGTTCTTGTACAGCCAGTGCGCAGCCACGCCGGCCTCGGCGATCTCGTGCATCTTGCGCGTGCGCACCTGGAACTCGATCGGCGCGCCGAACGGGCCGACGAGCGTCGTGTGCAGCGACTGATAGCCGTTGATCTTCGGGATCGCGATGTAGTCCTTGAACTTGCCGGGCACGGGCTTGTACAGCGCGTGCAGCGCGCCGATGCACGTGTAGCAGTCGAGCGGGCTCTCGACGACGACGCGAAAGCCGTACACGTCGAGCACCTGCGAGAACGACAGCTGCTTGTCGCGCATCTTGCGATAGATGCTGTAGATCGTCTTTTCGCGGCCGGTGATCTCGGCGTCGAGCTTCGCGTCGCCCATCGCGCGCTGAGCGGCCTCGAGGATCTTGCTGATCACTTCGCGGCGGTTGCCGCGCGCGGCCTTCACGGCCTTCTCGAGCGTCGCGTAGCGATGCGGGTTGAAGTTCGCGAAGCTCATGTCCTGCAGCTCGCGATACGTGTTGTTCAACCCGAGGCGGTGCGCGATCGGCGCATAGATGTCGAGCGTCTCGCGGGCGACGCGGCGGCGCTTTTCCATCGGCACCGCGCCGAGCGTGCGCATGTTGTGCAGACGGTCGGCGAGCTTGACGAGGATGACCCGCACGTCGCGCGCCATCGCGAGCAGCATCTTGCGGAAGTTTTCCGCCTGCGCTTCCTCGCGGCTGCGGAACTCCATCTTGTCGAGCTTCGACAGGCCGTCGACCAGTTCGGCGACCTTCGGGCCGAACCGTTCGGCCAGCTCGCTCTTGGTCACGCCCTGGTCTTCCATCACGTCGTGCAGCAGCGCGGCCATCACGGCTTGCGCGTCGAGCTTCCAGCCGGCGCAGATTTCCGCGACGGCGACGGGATGGGTGATGTAGGGTTCGCCGCTCTGGCGATATTGACCGAGGTGGGCTTCGTCGCTGAAGTGGAACGCCGCCTTGACCTCTTTGATTTCCTCCGGCGCGAGATACTCGGCCAGCGCGGCCGTCAGTTTCGCGATCGAAACGACGCCGTGCTTGCGCGGCTGCTCCGGTGTGGCGGTCGGCCCGAACAGATGCCGGAAGGACTGTTCGAGGACCGCGTCGATGTACTGGCGCGCAGGCGACTGGGCCGTGGCTTCGGTGGTCGAATCCGCGGAGGCGGACGATGGGGTGGTGCTCATATTCGCCTCCAGGTCGAGTCGTTGCGCGCGTGGATTACATGGCTGGAACGGGCCGGATGCGCGTTACACCGGCACCTTCTTCAGCATCTCGACACCGACCTGGCCGGCAGCGATCTCGCGCAGCGCGACGACGGTCGGCTTGTCGCGGCTCTCGATCTTCGGCGTATGGCCTTGCGCGAGCTGCCGCGCGCGGTAAGTGGCGGCGAGCGCCAGTTCGAAGCGGTTGGGGATTTGCTTCAGGCAGTCTTCGACGGTAATGCGAGCCATGTTGGTAATTCCTTCTGAATATAGTCCCTATTCTACCTTATGTCCCTCTACCCCCGCGTCATTCCGCGTGGGGCAAATGGATGCCGAGTTCGATGAACAGCTCGGCGTGTCGCGCGTACTGCGAAGCAAAGCGCAGGCGTGTCGCCGCGACGATGCATTCGAGCTCGGCCAGCGCACGATCGAAATTCTCGTTGATCACGACGTATTCCGCTTCGGACGCGTGCGCCATCTCGCTGCCCGCGGCGAGCAGGCGTCGCGTGATCACGTTCGGCTCGTCCTGGCCGCGCTTCTTCAGACGTTCCTCGAGCGCGTCGAGCGACGGCGGCAGGATGAAGATGCCGACCGCATTGCGGAACTGCTTCTTCACCTGCTGCGCGCCCTGCCAGTCGATCTCGAGCAGCACGTCGTGACCGTTCATCATCTGCTCTTCGATCCAGACGCGCGACGTGCCGTAGTAGTTGCCGTGCACTTCCGCGCTTTCGAGGAATTCATGCGCGGCGTGGCGCGTGCGGAAATCCTCGACGGTCGTGAAGTGATAGTGCTGGCCGTCCTGCTCGCCCGGGCGCGGCTTGCGCGTCGTATACGAAATCGACAGGCAGATGTCGCTGTCCTTCGACAGCAGCGCGTTCACGAGCGTCGACTTGCCGGCGCCCGACGGCGCGATGACCATGAACAGGTTGCCGGGATAGACGCCGCCGTGCAGCGCATGCGACGCGTGGCCGTCGCGGTGGGATTCGGTCATGTTGCTTTACTCCAGGTTTTGCACTTGCTCACGCATCTGCTCGATCAACAGCTTGAGCGCCATCGATGCGTCGGCCAGCTCCTTCGCCGCCGCCTTCGAGCCGAGCGTGTTTGCTTCTCGATTCAGTTCCTGCATCATGAAGTCGAGACGCTTGCCGACGCGGCCGCCCTTCTCGATCACGTGACGCGTTTCGTTCAGGTGCGCGGTGAGTCGCGACAGTTCTTCCGCGATATCGATCCGGATGCCGTACATCGTCACTTCCTGACGAATGCGTTCCGCGGCCTCCTCGCGCGTGACGATCGGCGCGCTGCCTTCGGGCGCCGCGAGGCCGAGCGCTTCCTGCAGCCGCTCGACGATCTTCTGCTGATGCTTCGCGATCAGCTCCGGCACGAGCGGCGTGATGCGCGCGACGATCGCTTCCATTTCGGTGACGTTCGACAGCAGCATCGTCGCCAGCTGCGCGCCTTCGCGCGAACGCACGACGACGAGCTCGCCGATCGCTTCCTTGCCGCACGCGAGCACCGCGTCGCGGATCGCGTCCGCCGACACGCCGCTCTCGGCGAGCACGCCCGGCCAGCGCAGGATCTCGCCCGCGCGCAGGCGGCCGACACCCGGGAACGAATCGAGCACCGAGCGCTCGAGTTCGGCCAGCTGGCCGAGGGCCGACTGGTTCAGCGCGCCCGCGCCGATGCTCTGCTCGCCGCGCTGCAGGTTGATGCGCACGTCGACCTTGCCGCGCGACAGCTTGTTCATCAGCATTTCGCGCAGCGCGGGTTCGCACGCGCGCACGTCGTCCGGCATGCGGAAATTCAGATCGAGGAAGCGCGAGTTCACGGTGCGCAGTTCGACCGACACGCTGGTGCCGCCGTTGCCGGTGGCCGTCGCGAGTTCGCGCGTCGCGCTCGCATAGCCCGTCATGCTGTAGATCATGGTTCGTCTCGCCGTCTGGGTGCCCTTCTCGGGCGGGAATATGTCGAGGCGCCCGGCGCATTGCAAGGCGCGGGGCGGGAAGCGCGCATTATCCCATTTTTGCGCCCCACCCCGCCGGGCACGCCTGCCGTTCGGCGCTAAAATCGGGGTTTCCTCTTCCGTCCACGATTCCCCCCATGACGTCTTCCCTGTCCCGCCCGAGCGGCCGCCGCGCCGACGAACTGCGCAAGGTCGCCCTCACGCGCCACTACACGAAACACGCCGAAGGCTCGGTACTCGTCGAATTCGGCGATACCAAGGTGATCTGCACCGCGAGCGTCGCCGAACGCGTCCCCGAATTCCTGCGCGATCGCGGCCAGGGCTGGCTGACGGCCGAATACGGGATGCTGCCGCGCGCGACCAACACGCGCAGCGACCGTGAAGCCGCGCGCGGCAAGCAGACGGGCCGTACGCAGGAAATTCAGCGCCTGATCGGCCGCGCGTTGCGCGCGGTGTTCGATCTCGAAGCGCTCGGCCCGCGCACGATCCACCTCGACTGCGACGTGATCCAGGCCGACGGCGGCACACGCACGGCCAGCATCACCGGCGCCTTCGTCGCCGCGCACGACGCCGTGTCGAAGCTGATCGCGGCCGGCAAGCTCGCACGCTCGCCGATCACCGACCACGTCGCCGCGATCTCGGTCGGCGTTTACAAAGGCGCGCCCGTGCTCGATCTCGACTACGCCGAAGATTCCCAGTGCGACACCGACATGAACGTCGTGATGACGGGCGCCGGCGGCTTCGTCGAAGTCCAGGGCACCGCCGAAGGCGTGCCGTTCTCGCGCGCCGAGATGAACGCGCTGCTCGACCTCGCGCAAAGCGGGATCGGCCAGCTCGTGCAGCTGCAGAAGGACGTGCTGGGCGCCGCTCATGTCTGACGATCGCACCCTCGCGCCGCTGTCGCGCATCGTGCTCGCGTCGAACAACGCCGGCAAGCTGCGCGAATTCACCGCGCTGTTCTCGACGGTCGGCATCGAGATCGTGCCGCAGGGCGACCTGGCGGTGCCCGAGGCGGAAGAACCGTTCGGCACGTTCATCGAGAATGCGCTGACGAAAGCGCGACACGCGTCGCGCCTCACCGGCCTGCCGGCGATCGCCGACGATTCGGGCCTGTGCGTGCGCGCGCTGCGCGGCGCACCGGGCGTCTATTCGGCGCGCTACGCGCAACGCGCGGGCGGCGACAAGGGCGATGCGGCGAACAATGCGTACCTCGTCGAGCAGCTGCGCGGCGTCGACGACCGGCGCGCATACTATTGCTGCGTGCTCGCGCTGGTGCGCCACGCGGACGATCCCGAGCCGCTGTTCGCCGAAGGTCGCTGGGAGGGCGAGATCGTCGACACGCCGCGCGGCGAGCACGGATTCGGCTACGACCCGTATTTTCACCTGCCGTCGCTCGGCGCGACGGCAGCCGAACTCGAGCCGGCCGTGAAGAACACGCACAGCCATCGCGCGCTCGCGCTGAAGGCACTGCTCGCGCGGCTCGCAGAGGAACCAGCATGATCGTCTTCGTCACGCATTCGCAGCCGGAGGCCGCATGAGCCAGGCGGCGGAAACCGGCGCGCGCGTCGTCGCGACCTTCACGTCGCCCGGGCAGGTGCGGCTCACGTCGCTGCCGCCGCTCGCGCTGTACGTGCATTTTCCGTGGTGCGTGCGCAAGTGCCCGTACTGCGATTTCAACTCGCACGAGTGGAAAGGCGAGCGGTTTCCGGAAACCGAGTACCTCGATGCGCTGCGTGCCGATCTCGAACAGGCGCTGCCGCTCGTCTGGGGCCGGCAGGTGCATACGGTGTTCATCGGCGGCGGCACGCCGAGCCTGCTGTCCGCGGCCGGCCTCGACCGGCTGCTGTCCGACGTGCGCGCACTGCTGCCGCTCGATGCCGACGCCGAGATCACGCTCGAGGCGAACCCGGGCACGTTCGAGGCCGCGAAGTTCGCGCAGTTCCGCGCAAGCGGCGTCAACCGTCTGTCGGTCGGCATCCAGAGCTTCAACGAAGGCCATCTGAAAGCGCTCGGCCGCATTCACGACACCGCGCAGGCGCGCGCGGCCGTCGAGATCGCGGCGAAGACATTCGACAACTTCAACCTCGACCTGATGTTCGCGTTGCCGAACCAGACGCTCGACGAATGCCGGACCGACATCGAGACCGCGCTGTCGTTCGCGCCGCCGCATCTGTCGCTGTATCACCTGACGCTCGAGCCGAACACGCTGTTCGCGAAGTTTCCGCCCGCGGTGCCCGACGACGACGCATCGGCCGACATGCAGGAATGGATTCACGCGCGCACGGCCGAGGCCGGCTACGACCGCTACGAAGTATCCGCGTACGCGAAGCCGAATCATCAGTGCAAGCACAACCTGAACTACTGGCGCTTCGGCGACTATCTCGGGATCGGCGCGGGCGCGCACACGAAGCTGTCGTTCCCGAACCGGATCCTGCGCCAGGCACGCTACAAGCATCCGGCCACCTTCATCGAACAGGCGATGGCCGGCACGCCGGTGCAGGAAGAGCGTGAAGTCGGTGCGCGCGACCTGCCGTTCGAGTTCATGCTGAACACGCTGCGGCTCGTCGAGGGCTTCCCGGTGCACAGCTTCGTCGAACGCACGGGTTTGCCGATCGGCACGATCGAGCCGGCACTCAAGGAAGCGGAGCGGCGCGGGCTGATCACGCGCGATTTCGCGCAGATCGCGCCGACGCCGCTGGGTCAACGTTTCCTCAACGACCTGCAGGAATTGTTCCTGCGTGACGATTGAGGCGGAACGAGGCGGCATTTCGGTTACAATGCCGCCTCGTGTGGAAGCGTGGCCGAGCGGTTTAAGGCACCGGTCTTGAAAACCGGCGACGGGAAACTGTCCGTGAGTTCGAATCTCACCGCTTCCGCCAGGAAGTTCGCCAAACCCCGTCGATTCATCGAATGACGGGGTTTTTGTTTGTCCGCCGCGCCGCGCGCACGGCGCCCGCCCCGCGTGCCGACACGTCGCGCCGGATGCCGTTACAATCCGGCGCTCCGATTCGCGAAACGGGAAACCCACGTCATGAAGCCCTCCATCGCCTCGACGCTCGTCGCCCTGCTGGCCGCCGTCAGCACGCACGCAGCGGCCGCCGATTCCGCCTCCGGCACCGACGCGCAAACGCCGTCGTGCGCGATCGCGTACGTGAAGGGTGTCGGCGGCTCGCCGCGCAGCCTGCGCGAATATCTCGCGAGTCCGACGCCGTACAACTACCTGAAGGACAACGAGATCCAGTGCAAGGTGTCGGATGACGGGCGCGCCTCGAACTGCACCGGCGTGACCTATATCCGCAACGAGCAGGTCAGCGTATACGACGATTCCGACCCGGCGACGCTGACGGTCGTCGCGCCGGTGGAACTCGAACACGGCCAGAAGTATCCCGTGATCCTCGTCGTGCAGCGCAAGGACGCGCGCTGTACGCGGTAACGCGCGACACGGCTCGCTCGACGTTGCCGCCAGCGATGCGTACCGGCCTCACGGGCCCGGCCGCCATCGCCTAGAATTCGATCAGCACGGCGACACGACCGCCGCCGCGACTCGATACCGCCCGCGCCATCCGTGCGTGCGGCACACGGAGACCGCCATGACCGAACGCTCGACAGCGACGGATCACGTCGATTACGAAGGCTTCGAGATCCATGTGGTGCCGGGCCTCGCCCCCGGCAGCGACACGCGTTACACCTACACCGGCTATGTCTGCCATCCGGGCGTGAATCCCGCGCTGCCCGATCATGCGGTGCCCTTCCACGCGGACGGCGAGGAAAGCTTCGCGAGTGTCGACGAAGCAGTTCGGGAAGCCGTGCACATCGGCAAGAGCATCATCGACGGCACGCATCCGGACCTGTCCGTTCTGTCGCTCGTGACGCACGGCTACTGAGCGGGCCGGGCGGGCCGCCCATCGCCATCATCTGCGAATCGCGAGGTCGCGCTTCGCGCGTTATGCGTTTCTCCCGATAACGCGTCGCGCCCGGGCGCCTATCATTTTTTTATCGTCACCCTCCGGCGCTCCCTCATGCCCTCTCTTCCTCGCCCGGGCGTCGTCCCGCTGCGCGTTGCCGCGCTGGTCGCCGCCGCCCTGCTTGCCGCCTGCACGATCACACCGCCCCCGTCGCTGCGCTCGGTCCTGACGATTCCGTCGGTCATCCGCAGCGCGAATCTCGACCAGTACCGCGTGGAAGTCGCGCACTGCGTCGCCGAGCACAATCCGTCCGGCGTATTGCGCGGGACGCCGCAGGCGATGCTGCGCTCGCTCGTCGTCGTCGCGTTCACCGTCGATCGCAGCGGCCGCCTCGTCAACGCGTCGGTCTATCGCAGCAACGGCGACAGCGAAGCGGAAGCGCTCGCGCTCGCGTCGCTGCGCCGCTCGGCGCCGCTGCCGCCACCGCCGTCGAAGCTGCTGGACGGCGATGGCCGGCTCGAGATGATGGAAGGCTGGCTGTTCAACGACGACGGCCGCTTCCAGTTGCAAAGTACCGCATCCGCGCAGTCGCAATCGCTGGACTGAGTCCGCGCCCGCCCGCGATTGCCGCTATGTCGCCGCGCTGGCTATAATTTTCCGCAATCGCGCGGCCATCCTCCCGCGCGCGCGTTCGCGCGCCGCACCCGGCATGCGAGCCGACCACGCCGGCACCGGGCGGCGGCGACCTATCCGTCTCCATCGTCGACCGGCGGGTGACGTCCCGCGCCACGGCGCGCGTCCACACCGCTACCGCATCATCCGCTCGGCCGCGCTGCCGGCAGGCGCTCGCCTGCCCGAGCGCACGCGCAGCCGGCTGCCCCAACGACAAAACGGAGACATCCATGTCCGCATCTCCCCCGGCCGTTGCACACGCAACCGGTTCGGCCGGCGCCGTCAGCCACCGGCGCATCGTGTTCGCGAGCTTCATCGGCACCGCGATCGAGTTCTACGACTTCTACGTGTACGCGACCGCCGCGGCACTCGTCATCGGCCCCGTGTTCTTCCCGCACGGCTCCGCGACCGCCCAGGCGCTGTCCGCATTCGTGACGTTCGGCATCGCGTTCATCGCGCGGCCGATCGGCTCGTTCCTGTTCGGCCACTTCGGCGACCGCATCGGCCGCAAATCGACGCTCGTCGCGTCGCTGCTCGTCATGGGCGTGTCCACCACCGCGATCGGCTTCGTGCCCGGCTACGACACGATCGGCACACTCGCGCCGGTGCTGCTGTGCGTGCTGCGCTTCGGCCAGGGGATCGGCCTCGGCGGCGAATGGGGCGGTGCGGCGCTGCTCGCGACCGAGCATGCGCCGCAAGGCAAGCGCGGCTGGTTCGGGATGTTCCCGCAACTGGGCCCGTCGGTGGGCTTCCTGATGTCGAACGGGCTGTTCTTCGCGCTCGCGCTGTCGCTGTCCGACGAACAATTCCGCAGCTGGGGCTGGCGCATCCCGTTCCTCGTCAGCGCGGTGCTCGTCGCGCTCGGCCTGTATGTGCGGCTGAAGATCACCGAGACGCCGGCGTTCCAGGCCGCGCTCGACCGCAACGAGCGCGTGCGCGTGCCGGTCGCGACGCTCGTCTCGCAGCACTGGCAGCCGACGCTGCTCGGCGCGCTCGCGATGGTGGTCTGCTACACGCTGTTCTATATCTCGACGGTGTTCTCGCTGTCGTACGGCGTGTCGACGCTGCATATTCCGCGCCAGAGCTTCCTCGGCCTGCTGTGCTTCGCGGTCGTCTTCATGGGGCTCGCGACGCCGCTGTCGGCGTGGGCGTCGGATCGCTTCGGCCGCAAGCCGGTGCTGGCCGTCGGCGCGATCGCCGCGCTGCTGTCCGGCTTCGCGATGGAACCGCTGCTCGGCAGCGGCTCGATGCCGCTCGTCGCGCTGTTCCTGACGCTCGAACTGTTCCTGATGGGCGTGACGTTCGCGCCGATGGGCGCGCTGCTGCCCGAGTTGTTCCCGACCAACGTCCGCTATACGGGCGCGGGCGTCGCGTACAACCTCGGCGGGATCCTCGGCGCGTCGATCGCACCGTACATCGCGCAGCTGCTCGCCGCGCGCGGCGGCCTGTCGTGGGTCGGCGGCTACGTGTCGATCGCGGCGGCGATCAGCCTGATCGGCGTGCTGCTGATGCGCGAAACCCGCGACGCATCGCTCGTCTGAGCGTCCGGCGCGCACCGGGTTGTGCGGCAGGCAGCGCTGCCTATACTCGATCCCGGGGGCGCCATCACGCGCTCCCGGGATCCCTCCCTGAAGGAGCCGCCGCGATGAACATCCACCTGGGCAACGCCGACCTCGTCCTGATCCTGGCGCTCGCGCTGGGTGGCGCCCTGCTGCTCGCGGCGCGTTTCCGGCCGACAACCTGGCGCGGCCTCCTGTTCGAGGCGCTACTCGCCAACCTGGCCGCCATCGCCGCGGTGCTCACGGTCGAAGCGCTGCTCGCCTGAACCCGGCCCCGTTTCCCGGGGGCCGGTTCACGCCGATCGCCGGCCCTAGGCCGTCAGCCGATCGCGCAGCGCGCCGTAGGTCGGCCCGACCGCATCGATCGCATCGAGTGCCTGCTCAACCGACGGCGGTGCGCCCGGTTCGCCGATCGACAACGCATTCGGGGCGCCGCCGATGCCGCAATGGTGGCGCGACGTCGCGACGAAAATCATCACGGTCGGCCGCTGCAGCGCGTGCGCCATGTGCACGAATCCGGTATCGACCCCCACCACGAGCGCGGCCCGGCCGATGGCCGCGCCCAGTTCGCGCACCGACATCGCGGGCAGCACGAGCGCGCCCGGCGCACGCGCGGCAATGTCCTGCGCGTCGTCGTGTTCGGCTGCCGATCCCCACGGCACCAGCACGCGCACGCCGCGCGCCATCATCCGCGTCGCCAGCGCGGCCCAGTGGTCGGCGGGCCATTGCTTGTCCGGATTGGAGGTCGCATGGAACAGCAGCATGAACGGCGCGCCGTCGGTCACGGCGGCCGGCAGGCTCGCATCCTGCGGTGGGACGATCCCGTACGCGGCGATGCCTTCGGGGACATAGCCCAGCGCCTCGCCGGCGCTCACGCGCATTCCGTGCCACGCGTCGCAGTCCGGCCGCGGGCCGAAGCGATGCGAGTACGCGAACCGGGCACCCGTCTCGCCGAGATCCTGCGTCTGGTAGCCGACACGGCGCGCGGCGCGCGCGATTGCCGAGATGATCGCGCTCTTGTAGACGCCGTGCAGGTCGATGACCGCGTCGTAGCGGTGCGCGCGCAGCGCGCCGATCGATGCGGAGATCGCCTTCAGGTCGCCGCCGTTCCGGAGCTTCTTGAACCGCCGAAGCGGCGCGCAGAGCACCTTGCTCACGCCCGGGTGCCAGCGTACGACCTCCGCGCACGATTCGTCCACGGCCCAATCCACCGTCACGCCCGGAAAGGCACGATGGAGGTCCGCGACGACAGGCAGTGTCTGGACGACGTCGCCGAGCGACGTCACTTTCACGATGAGGATGCGTTTCACGTTTCTTGTGGAGAATGACCGGCCATTTTGTGATGCTAACGACGCTTGGGGTGCACAAACATTACGCCGGCATTACATTTGCAACAAAGTGCGACGCGTCTGCGAGAGTTTATCGAGCCCCGGCCGCTTCCGGTTCTTTTTATAATGCGTTTTTTGCCCTCCCGGCCCGCCGCCGATGCAACGCCCTGCCCGCCCCACCCTGCTTTCCGGATTGTTTCCCGCCCTCACCCGCCGCTCGGTGCGGATCTGGCGCCAGTACGGCGTGTTCTGGCTCGGCGCGATCGCCGTAGGCCTCGCGGCCGTGCTGTACGCGCGGCTGATCGACTGGGGCTACGACACCTTCCGCACGATGCGCGACCATGCCGCGTGGCTGCCGTTGCTGTTGACGCCGTCGATCGCCGCGGCGTCGGCGTGGCTCACGCGCCGCTTCTTCCGCGGCGCCGAGGGCAGCGGGATCCCGCAGGTCATTGCGACGCTGCATGCGAGCCCGGGCGCATTCGGCGCGCGGCTGCTGACGCTGCGCATCCTGTTCGGCAAGGTCCTGATCTCGTTCATGGGGATCCTCGGCGGCTTCACGATCGGCCGCGAAGGCCCGACCGTGCAGGTTGGCGCGGCGCTGATGTTCAACCTGCGGCGCTTCTACCCGCGCTCGAACGCGCAGATCGAACGGCAGCTCGTGCTCGCCGGCGCGGCGGCCGGCCTGTCGGCCGCGTTCAACACGCCGCTCGCCGGGATCGTGTTCGCGATCGAGGAACTGACCCGCAGCTTCTCTGCCCGCGCAAGCGGCGTGCTGATCACCGCGATCATCCTCGCCGGTGTCGTCGCATTGGGCCTGAACGGCAATTACACGTACTTCGGTACGATCGACGCCGGCCAGCATTTTCCGAAGGTGCTGGCCGTCGCCGTGCTCGTCACCGCGATCGTGACAGGCATCGCGGGCGGCCTCTTCAGCTGGCTGCTCCTCAATACCGGCCGCTGGCTGCCCGCGCGCCTGCTCGGCCTGTATCGCGAGCGCCCGATCGCGTTCGCGGCGCTGTGCGGCTTCGTGATCGCCGTCGTCGGCCTGGTGTCGGGCGGGACGACGTTCGGCAGCGGCTATGCCGAGGCGCGCGGCCTGCTCGACGGCCATGAACAGCTGTCGGTGTTCTATCCGTTCCTGAAGATGGTGTCGATGGTCGCGTCGTACCTGCCGGGCATCCCGGGCGGGATCTTCGCACCGTCCCTGTCGATCGGCGCCGGGTTCGGCAACCTGCTGCACATCGTGTTCGGCGACATGAGCCTGCCGATGCTGATCGCGCTCGCGATGGTCGGCTACCTCGCGGCGGTCACGCAGTCGCCGATCACGTCGTTCGTGATCGTGATGGAGATGATCAACGGCCACGCGCTCGTGATTTCGCTGATGGCGACCGCGCTGGTGTCGAGCCGCATGGCGCGCTTCTTCGCGCCGCCGCTCTACGAAACACTCGCGCAACGCTATCTCGCGCCGCCCGCGGCCGCCGCCGAACCCGCGGCGGCACCGGCGGCCGCGGCCGGTGTGATCGAGCCGCAGGACGCGGCGGCCGCGCCCGCCGATCCGCTCGACACGCTGCGCGAACAGGACGGTGGCGAGCCGGAGGCCCCGGCAGCCCCGACGTCCGACGACGGCGCCACGCGGACGCCGGCGCTGTCGCTCGCCGGCGAACCGTCCGCCCCCGGCGCGAGCGGCCCGGCGCAGGCGGGCCCGCGTGACCCTCAGTAGATCACCACCGGCGCGGGCCGATAGTAGACGGGACGGGCCGGCACGACGATACAGCCGGCGAGCGTGATCGCGACGAGCGCGATGGCAAGAGCGGTTCGTTTCATCGCACGCCTCCGTCAGGCCCAGTGGCCGCGCGTCCAGAACCAGTTCGGGCCGCGCTGATCCCAGTGGCCCGGCACCCAGTGCATGCCGATACGCTCGGTTTCCCAGCGGCCGCCGATCCAGACGTAGCGGCCATGATCCCAGTGCCAGTGACCGCGCTCCCACACATAGCCGACGCGTGCGTCCGGCACGACCTCGTAGCGCACGGGCGGCGGCGCGTTCGGCGCGACGACGACGATTTCCTCGACGGGCGCGGCCACCGGTTCGGCGACGACCATCCGGCCCGACTGCACCATCACCGGCGCGCCGACGAGGATTTCGTCCGCGCGTGCGGCGAGCGGCGCGGCGATGGCTGACAGGCCCGCGGCGAACAGCGCGAGCGAAACGATACGACGTTGAACAGTAGAGACAGCCATCACAACCTCCTGATTAACAAATGACGCGAGCGTATTCGTTCAATGCGGGAGGTCGACCAACGGCCGACAGACACCGTGTTACGGCGAGCCCGAAAGTGCAACAGGGCGTAAGACGCGCACGGCGGCAGGCACCGCCGTGCGGAGGGACACGCAAGGGTCAGGCTTGCGGGATCTCGATCTTCACTTCGAGGACTTCGAGATCGTCCTGGCGCTCGAGGCTCACGCGGATGTCATCGTTCGAAATATGGACGTACTTCGAGATGACCGCGACCAGCTCCTTCTGCAGCGCCGGCAGGTAATCGGCCGGCGGCCGGCCGCCGACGCGCTCGTGCGCGATGATGAGCTGCAGGCGCTCCTTCGCGACCGATGCGGACTTCTTCTTCTCGCCGAGGAGAAACGAAAGGATGGACATGGGCGACCTCCGTTACTTGCTGCCGAAGAGGCGCTGCAGCAGGCCCGGCTTCTGATAATCGGTGAAGCGCAGCGGCTTGTCCTCGCCGAGGAAACGAGAGACGACGTCCTTGTACGCTTCCGCAACGTCGGTGCCGTCGATATGCACGGCCGGCAGACCCTGGTTCGAGGCGTGCAGCACGGCTTCCGATTCCGGCACCACGCCGATCAGCTTGATGCGCAGGATTTCGCTGATGTCCTCGAGCGACAGCATTTCGCCTTCGCTCACGCGCTTCGGGCTGTAGCGCGTGATCAGCAGGTGTTCCTTGATCGGATCCTTGCCTTCGGTCGCGCGCTTCGTCTTCGACGACAGGATGCCGAGGATGCGGTCCGAGTCGCGCACCGACGACACTTCCGGGTTCGTGACGATCAGCGCTTCGTCCGCGAAGTACATCGCGTGCAGCGCGCCCGCCTCGATACCGGCCGGCGAGTCGCAGACGATGTATTCGAAGTCCATCGTGACCAGGTCGTTCAGCACCTTCTCGACGCCGTCACGCGTGAGCGCATCCTTGTCGCGCGTCTGCGACGCCGGCAGGATGAACAGGTTCTCGCACTTCTTGTCCTTGATCAGCGCCTGGTTCAGGTTCGCTTCGCCCTGGATCACGTTGACGAGGTCATACACCACGCGACGCTCGCAGCCCATGATGAGATCGAGGTTGCGCAGGCCGACGTCGAAGTCGATCACGGCCGTCTTGTGGCCGCGCAGCGCGAGGCCGGACGCGAAGCTCGCGCTGGTCGTCGTCTTGCCCACGCCGCCCTTGCCCGAAGTCACCACGATGATTTTTGCCATTTACCCAATACCCTGTGTTCGTCAATGAGAGCCGATCGATCCGGAGCGTGCCGCGTGAATCACGTCAGGCGCAGCGATTCGATCATCAGTTTTTCCTCTTCGAGCCGGATCTGCACCGATTTGCCCAGTATGTCGGCGGGCAACGGGTTCTCGGTCGTTCGATAGATACCCGCGATCGAAATCAGTTCCGGCTCGAGACACGTGCAGAAAATGCGCGCGTCGTGATTGCCGTGCACACCCGCGAGTGCGCGGCCGCGCAACGGCGCGTAGATGTGGATGTTGCCTTCCGCGATGATCTCGGCGCCGTGACTGACCGGCGCCAGCACCACGAGGTCTCCTTTCGCGTAAATCTGCTGCCCCGAACGCAGCGGCCGATCGATCACCAGCGTCTGCCCGCCCGCCTGAATCGGCGTCGGCGCAGGTTCCGGCGCCGGTTCGGCTGCCGCGGCAGCGGCCGTGGCGACGACAGGCGCCGGCTCCGCTTCCTCGGCCGACTTCGCGGCCGACACGCGGCGGTCGCGCGCCTCGAGCAACGGCAGGCCGGCTTCCCCCGCCCAGCCCTGCGTGGCCAGCGCGACGACGCCCACCGGGCGCATCCGCACGTCGTTCAGCATCTGGCGGATGTCGGCGAGCGCGACGCGTTCGCCTTCCGCGAGGCGGCGGACGTCGATCGCGACGACATCATCGGCAAAAAACTCGGGAGTCGCTTCGAAGCGCTTGACCAGTTCGGTACGCAACGCATCGAGATCGGTCGTCTTCACGGTGAACAGCAACGTATCGACCGATCCGCTGCGCAGCTCGAAGAATGGCGATTTTTTAAGCGACATGGACACTCTGCAAAAAATTTTTGCGTATTTTACAGGCGTCCACGCGGGCGGCCATTATTTTTGGGGAACCGGGCGGCGACGGTCGCGGCGAACGCGCAACCGGCAGGCGGGCAGTCGGACGGGCGGCCGGGCCTTCGTCGCGCCGTGCGGCCCGCGCATTCATGCGTCAGGGCGTGTTGAAGTGCGACACGAACAACGACTTCATCGCGCCGGGCATCCGCGCGATCGGCGCATGCTCGCCGGTGTTGCCGAAACCCGCGCGTTCGTAGAAACGGATCGCGTTGCGGTTCGCATCGGCGATCCATGCGTAGACGTCCCGCGCCCCGCGCTCGGTCAGCCACGCGGTGGCCGTTTCGAGCAGCAGCACGCCGCCGCGCAGGTGGCGGACCGCGTGCGCGACCCACAGCTCGCTGACGAACGCGCGCCGCTCGGGCGTATTGTCGAAATACGCACCGATCATGCCGGCCGGATGGCCTTCGGTATACAGCAGGAAAGTCGTCGATTCGTCGGACGCGGCGCGCAGCGCGGCGATGGCCGCCGCCGCGTCGGAATCGACGTTCAGCAATTCGGCCTCCGGCGCTTCGCCGGGCGCGTAGGGCTCACGCAGCGATGCGGCGCGGAGTTCGCGATACACGCCGCCCTGGTTGGCAGCGATACGACGAACGGTCAAGGTCGAACTCATGCAGGCACAGCCCCCTTCGGACAGCAAGTTACTAGCTTCAACCGAAAGCGGGGCATGAGTCAAATCGTTATTTTCAAACGACAGCGCGGATCGAAAGGCAGCAGGTGTCGCGCATGCCCGGGTGTGCAGGTGCAGCATCGGTGTGTCGATGCGCGGCGACGCATGGCAATCCGAGTTGCGAGGTCGGACGCGTCGCCCCGCTCGCCTTGTCATGCACGGCATTCATGCGGTGAAGGTCCGGCGTTGCGCCGCCACGGACGTAATGATCCGTAATATATGTATCCCAAAGCGCCGCGCCGCCACGCGGCGTCGCGTCGCGTTTATTGCATCGCAACATTCGTTGCGGACTTCGCCGTCGGATACTCACGCGCGTTGCCTCACGCATTCGTCTGACGAGAACACCGGTCGCACGAGCGGATCGGGCCCATGCCGGCCTGTTTCAATCACCCCGGCGCCGGCCCTTCCCGACCCGCGTCATGCACGGCCCGCCGTTTGGAGTGGCACGCCTAGCGCCGGGATTTGGAAAGCGCGCGCGACGGTCGTATAACTGGCACAACCGGACCACCGATCCGGCCCGCGCGCCGTGCCGCGGACTCACGACGATTCGAACGACGAAAACGCGTCACTCGGCCGCCGCGCCCGCCGACGCGGGCGCCGGCCCCAGAAAGGAGGGAGACAATGGCAATGACCGACGCATCGGCCTCGGGCTGGTCGGATGGCAAACGTTATCTATGGCTGCTCGGCGCGGTGACGATCACGCTGCCGATCCTGTCGGCCCAGCTCGCGCTGGCGACGGGCCTTCACGTGTTCTGGTGGTTCGGCCCGCTGTTCGCGTTCGGCGTGATCCCGGTCCTCGACACGCTGATCGGCGACGATCGCGACAATCCGCCCGAAGCCGTCGTCCCGCACCTCGAACGCAAGCGCTACTACCGCTACATCGTCTATCTCGCGACGCTGGTCGAATACGTCGCGTTCTTCACGTGCGTGTGGATCGTCGGCACGCATGCGCTCGCGTGGTACGACTACGTCGGCTTCGCGCTGTCGCTCGGCGCCGCGACGGGCATCTCGATCAACACCGCGCACGAACTCGGGCACAAGACCAACCGCTTCGAGCGCTGGCTCGCGAAGGTCACGCTCGCGCCGGTCGCGTACGGGCACTTCTTCGTCGAGCACAACCGCGGCCATCACGTGCGCGTCGCGACGGCCGAGGATCCGGCGAGCGCGCGCTACGGCGAATCGTTCTGGGCCTTCCTGCCGCGCACGGTGACGGGCAGCATCCGCTCGGCATGGCGGCTCGAGCAGGCACGTCTCGAGCGGCTCGGGCATTCGCCATGGACCTGGCGCAACGAGGTGCTGCACGCGTGGGCGATGACCGTCGTCGTGTGGGGCATCGCGATCGCGATGGCCGGCAAGGTCGTGATTCCGTTCCTCGTGATCCAGGCCGTGTACGGCGCGTCGCTGCTCGAAGTCGTCAACTACGTCGAGCACTACGGGCTCGGCCGCCGCAAGCTGCCGAGCGGCCGCTACGAACGCTGCACGCCGCAGCATTCGTGGAACAGCAATCACGTCGTCACCAACCTGTTCCTGTACCAGTTGCAGCGGCACGCCGATCATCACGCGAACCCGACGCGCTCGTACCAGGCGCTGCGCCACTTCGACAACGCGCCGCAACTGCCGGCCGGCTACGCGACGATGATCCTGTTCGCCTATGTGCCGCCGCTCTGGTATCGCGTGATGAATCCGCGTGTGGTCGCGCACTACGGCGGCAACATGGCGCAATCGAACATCAAGCCGTCGATCCGCGCTCGCGTGCTCGCGCAGTATTCGGCCGCGGCGTAAGGCAGGACGACGCGGTCGCGGTCGCGGTCGCGGTCGCGGTCGCGGTCGGCAATATCGTCACGCGGCCTGCGGCAGCCTGAACACGGCGACCGCGTGCCGCAGCGCGCTCGCCTGCTCGGCCAGCGCCTGCGTCGCGGCCGACGCCTGTTCGACCAGCGCCGCGTTGCGCTGGGTCGCCTCATCCATCTGCGTGACCGCGACGTTCACCTGCTGGATGCCGCCGCTCTGCTCCTGCGACGCGGACGAGATCTCGCCGACGATCGACGTGACCCGCTGCACCGCGCCGACGATCTCGTGGATCGATTCGCCCGCGCGGCCGATCAGCACGGCCCCCTCGTCGACCCGCCGGGTCGACTGCTCGATCAGCGCCTTGATCTCCTTCGCGGCGGCCGCGCTGCGCTGCGCGAGCGTGCGCACCTCCGACGCGACGACCGCGAAGCCGCGTCCCTGCTCGCCCGCTCGTGCCGCCTCGACGGCCGCGTTCAGCGCGAGGATGTTGGTCTGGAATGCGATGCCGTCGATGACCGCGATGATCTCGCCGACCTTCGCCGCGCTGGCGGCAATCCCGCTCATCGTGTCGACGGCGTCCGTCATCACGCCGCCGCCCGCGGACGCGATGTCCGACGCGTCCCGCGCCAGTTGCGCCGCGTGCTGCGCGTGCTCGGCCGACTGGCGCACGATGCCCGTCAGTTCGGTCATGCTGGCCGCGGTCTCTTCGAGCGACGCAGCCTGCGCCTCGGTGCGCGACGACAGGTCGTGATTGCCCGCTGCGATCTGCGCACTCGCGGTCGCGACGGCTTCGGCATGCGTGCGCACCTCGAGCACGACGCCCGACAGGCTCGCCTGCATCGTCTGCAACGCGCGCAGCAGATCGGCGATCTCGTCGCGGCCGGCTGCGTCGACGTCGCGCGTCAGGTCGCCGCCGGCCACCGCCTGTGCACAGGCCACGGCGCGATCGAGCGGCCGCAGGATCGCGCGGCTGAACAGGGACGCACCGATCATCGCGATGCCGAGCACGATCAGCATCAGCACGACGCTCGCCGCCGTGGCGTGGCTCGCCTCGCGGCTCGCTTGCGCCGACACGGCGGCGCTCTCGTCGGCGATCGACTTCGCCGCGCGCTCGAGCAGCGCGGCGGGCGCCCGGTCGACGCCCGCCACGGCCGCATCCCCGGCCGTCGGCTCGAAGCCCGCGGCCTTGAATGCGTCGAATCCGCGCCGGTAACCGTCGCCCATCGCCGCATGCGCGTGCATGAACTGCTCGACGAGCGTACGGCTCTCGCCGGGCGGCAACTGGGTGACCAGCTGCGCGGCGAGCGTATCGACCGTGCGCTCGCGCGTCTGGAATGCCTGCCAGTACTTGTCCAGCTTGTCGGGCTGCTTGCCGCGCAGCAGCGTGTCCTTCCATTCCTGGACCTGCAGCTTGAACTGCACGAGCGTCGCCGACACGAGCCGCTCGTCGGCGACATGGGTCTGCACGTCGTTCGCGAACGTATCGATCGAGTGATTGAGGATGCGGATGCCGTACAGCGCGCCGCAGAACATCAGCAACAGCGCAACGGCGAATGCGAGGGGGATCTTGTAGCTCAGCTTCATGGGACCTTGAGTCGACGGGGAGCGGCGGCATCATCGGAGCGGATGCCGTCCGCCGAATCCTGTTAACGGCACGTCGACGGCCGGCTTAAAACCGACGAATCCCTGTCAACCGCGGTCCGCGCCGGAACCATGCATCCCTCGCGCGCATGGCGCACATCGTTCCGACGCGGTAGGTGCCGGCAATCCTACAGTCGGCACGCGCCTGCATACCTTTCGATTCGCGGCCCCGCCCCGAGCCGGCTAGTTCATGTACTTCGCCGACTTGCCGGTGCCCTGCGACGCCGCCCCGGCGTCGGGCCCGAGCTTGAACGCGTAGAACAGCAGGGCCAGCAGCACCAGCCATGCAGGACCGACGTACAGCGCGATTCGCGTATCGGGGAACACGGCCATCAGTGCCGTCACGAACACGAGGAAGGCGAGCGCCACCCACGAGCCGTATGGCCAGAACGGCATCCGGAATCGCAGTGCGCGGCGCTCGGCCGGACTCAGGCCGGCTCGAAACTTCATCTGTGTAACGAGGATGACGGCCCACGTCCAGATCGCGCCGAAGGTCGAAATCGACGTCACCCACACAAATACCTTCTCGGGCACCAGATAGTTGAGCAACACGCCGACGAGCAGCACGGCCATCGACACAACAATTGCGTAAACCGGCACGCCGTTTGTCGTCGACCGGCCAAATATGCGAGGTGCATGCCCTTGTTGTGCGAGGTTGTAGAGCATCCGGCCGGTACTGAAGATGCCGCCATTGCACGACGAGAGCGCCGCAGTCAGCACGACAAAGTTGATGATGCCGGCGGCGGTCTTGATACCGAGCCGCTCGAACGTCATCACGAACGGGCTACCCTGGGTCCCGATCTCGTTCCACGGATAGATCGACAGAATCACGAACAGCGCGCCACCGTAGAACAGCAGGATGCGCCAGAACACCGAGTTGATCGCACCCGGAATCGTCTTTTGCGGATTCTGCGCCTCGCCGGCCGTCAGCCCGATCATCTCGACGCCGAGATACGCGAACATCACCATCTGCATCGACATCAGCACGCCTTGCACACCGTTCGGGAAAAAGCCGCCATGTGCCCACAGATTCGTGATGCCGACCGGCACCCCATGGTTGCCAATGCCGAACACGATAATCGCGATACCGGATACGATCATCACGACGATCGTCACGACCTTGATCAACGCGAACCAGAACTCGAATTCGCCATACGCCTTGACCGCGAGCAGGTTCACCGCTCCCATCGCGCCCAGCGCGGACAGCGCCCAGATCCAGCGCGGCACATCCGGAAACCAGATGCCCATGTAGATGCCGACCGCCGTGATTTCGGCGATGCAGGTGACGATCCACAGGAACCAGTAGTTCCAGCCGGTCAGATAACCCGCAAGCGGCCCGAGATAGTTGTGCGCGTAGCGGCTGAACGAACCCGCGACCGGCTCGTGAACCGCCAGCTCACCCAGCGCGCGCATGATGATGAAGATCATGGCGCCGCCAATCACGTACGCGACGAGAATGCCCGGACCGGCCATCCTGATCGCATTCGCCGAACCGAGAAACAAGCCCACGCCGATCGCCGCGCCAAGCGCGAGCAATCGCATCTGCCGTTGACCGAGCCCCCGATGCAAACCGGGGCGAGTGGCATCATTCATGCATGTGTCTCCTGATAGCGGGAAGTGTTTTGATATCGACTGCAGGACATGCGCAAACGGGCTGCCGGTCCGATCAGGTTGCCGGACTTTTCTCTATCTCGACAGATCGTCTTGATCGATTCGGATAACGTAATTGCATCGATATCCAAACTCGATGACGTCGTTCGGCGCATTCCGTTCGTGCTGCTGCAACAGCGATTCGCGCGTACCGTGAAGGTCGCTCGCATCGATGATTCCGCCACACACAATCGATTGGCGAAGGAATGACCGACCCCGCCGGGGCCGGTCATTGCTTACGCCATGCTATCGGCTACCGAGCAGTAGATGTTCTTGTATTTCTATCGATTTCGGCATTCTTTCCTGCTTCACGCGTGCCGCTCTGCAGTCGAGCCGATAACGATTTCGCCCACTGATCGCGATCCGTCAAACCATTCGCATTGCAAATCATTCCAGATCGTCATCTCGCCATCTGCAGAAGGCCGGGGTCATCGCACGACCGACAGCAATGCTGGCACCGGCAGCAACATGAACTTCAAGGCTGCCGTTGGCAACGCCCGTGATCGTCGGCGCGGGTCGCGTATCCCATGTACCGTCGGCACGTCGCTTGCCACGACATCGGACGGCCCGCATCCACGCGGATATCAATTGCCGTGAATGCCCTGCGCATTGGGAACCGCCACTCCGCCCCTCAACTCCGCGCCTGCCTCATCGATCGAATCCCTGGCTCGTTTCGCGTGCCCGTCGAGCCGAATGCCGGTCGCCCCCTGAGCCGCGGCGATGGAGTCGTATGCTGCGCGCAATGGCGCCTGGACATGGGTGATCGTTGTCGGCACGGATGACGCATCGATCGATTTCGCGTACTTTCGCTATCGACGATGTGCAATCGCCGACGCGCCGCACTCCGGCTCGACCGCGTTGCGGCTCGCTGGTCCGAACCCGCTGTCAATCTTCGCGCGAAGATCGCTCGACAGTCGCGTCTGCGGGGTCGACCCAGTCGTCGCTTCCGCCGTACTGCAACGGATCCAGCCGGAATGCAGCCTTGTCCTGGCCGACGAGCCACAGCGGTGTGCGCCCTCGCCCGCTCCACGTCTGGCCTGTCTGCGGATTCCAGTACTTCGGGGCAGCCCTGGCCCGCGGCCGCTTCCCCGCCATCACTCGCTCCGTCAGTTCCTCGACAGTGATCTGGTACAGCGTCATCCAGTAGCGCATCTGCCGCAACGCGGCCTGCCGCTCGACGGCCTGAGCTGCCTCGATTTCCTTGTCGATCCGATCGCGCTCGGCCAGCAGTTCTTCCATTCTTTTCGTCGACACGGTCCTCGCCTCCGAATGTGCCCCGGCAAATGCCCGACCGTCGTCTCTTCCATGCGGCCAGTTGCCCGACGACATGGATCTTTCGCTTGCCGGAACCGCATGCAGGTCTGACGCCGCGGAACGATATCGAGCCCCCATCGAATGGTCTCCAGTCTGGTTGATGTCTTCGCCGATTCACGACGTCGTGCGCCGTGAATTGTCGAGACGCGCATTCTGCCGACGGGTTGCATGAGGGCTCGATCAAATCACATCGCGCCTGTGTGAGCGACGTCGCGATGCGCGCCCGGCCCTGCGGGATGGGTGAGCCCGTTACGGCGCACCACCGAAACAATGCATCGAACCGGGGGATGTTGCCCCTGTCGCATTCTCGCCAATCTCTCGCCACGATATCTGAACCTTTCTGCCGAATCACAACGCGACCCGACGCGAACGCCCGAGACGGCGTGCAAGCAACTCTTCGAGGGCTGGCCCGGCCACCGCACGTGACATCCAGGACCGGCGGATCGAGCATCTATCGACGGCACCGGCCGATCGGATACTCGATCCACCACGCATCTCGTCGCGCAACGCCGCAAAAAAACGCCGAACCGGATCGGTTCGGCGTGAACGCATCCAGACGGGGGATATGGATGCGCGACCATGGTTCGCGCCGAGAATGCGCCAACCGGTTTCAACGTTATCGGAAACCGGCGACCGGACGGCTGAACGATTGTCACGATGCGCATCGACATGTGCACGAACCGGAATCCAAATCAAATATGTCGTTGGCCGTGCAGCGTTCGTTGTGAAACGTTGACAAATTCTCCGTGCACGAGCGCGCACCATCGGCTCAGGCTTCGGCATACAGCGAGCGTCGAATCGAATCGCGCTCGCGCGGATCCGGATATCGCGCAGGACACCACACCAAAACGCTCCGTGCACCGCGGGCCCGACAGGCCCAGCTGTACTCGAACAGGTATCGCCGCAATCGCACGGCCATGCCTTCCCATACAACCTGTGTTGCCGGATCGCACGATCGGGGAGACTGTCGTCATGACCATCCAGTCACACCATCGCCAGCTCGCCTTTTCGCTGGGACGCTTCGAATCATTGTGCTACTCGCACCAGCACGAAGCAGCCGCGCGCGAGTTTCTCGAACTGCTTGCGATGCTGGATCGCAACTACGGTGCGTTCGATCACGGTTTCGTCGCCATGCCGACGGCCAACCTCGCCGGCATGGACCAGGATCCGCACATCATCAACCGCATCTGTTCGGCGCTTTCGTCGCTGTTCAGCGACCCGGGGTTCCATATCTCGATCGACGGCTTTCGTCAGCTCATCTTTCTGCATCGCTGGATCGCGACGTTGTTTTCGGCCAGTTCATTTCGCAACGCCGACCACATCCTGCGCGCGCTCAATATCAACGGCCCCGAAGCCGCCGCGGTGGAAATCGATCGGCAGCATCTCGTCAAGTTCTGTCTGCTCTATACGCCCAACTCCGAGATTCCGATCGATCTGGATGCGCTGTTCGCATTCGACCGGAATCTCGCGTCGGCATTCGCATGTGCACTGCTGTCGCCCCGCTTCCTCGGGACGGAATCGGCTCACCGCAAACGCGAGGCATTGCTGGAATGGCTCCCGGAGAAGCTCGACCAGCTCGACGACATCGATGTGCTGCCGCTGGCGGTGTTGCACGACGTCTACATGCACTGCAGCTACGCGGACACCCCGAGAAGGCATGCGATCAAGGCGTCGATCAATCGACTGGTGCGGAAGAAATTGCTGAAGCAAGGGATCACCGACCTGATTCATCAGCCGCGGCGGCCTGACGGGCAGGAGAAACCGGTGATGATGGTCGTGCTCGAGTGGTTTAACGACGCCCATTCGATCTTTCGCACGCATTCGGCGTCGCTTCGCGCCGCGCGCGAGCGCTTTCGCGTGGTCGGGATCGGTCAGGCCGGACTCGTCGACGAAAGCGGCCGGTCCGTGTTCGACGAGCATCTCGAGATCGCGGGCGACACCGTCGACTTCGTGCGCGAACAAGCGAACCGGATTCGGCCGGATATTCTTTACTACCCCGCGTTCGGCATGTTCCCTCACAGCATCTACCTGACGAACCTGCGCCTCGCGCCATTGCAGATCGTGTCGTATGGACACCCTGCCACGTCGATGTCGCCCCACATCGACTGCTTCGTGCTTCCCGAGGACTGGATCGGCGACCCCGCCTGCTTCAGCGAAAGGTTGCTGCCGATGCCCGAACAGGCCATGCCGTTCGTACCCTCGTCGCGGGCCCGGCCGATCGAGCCGACGCTCGACGCAGCACCGGACATCGTCCGGATCGCCATCGCGGCCACGCCGATGAAGCTCAACCCCCGGTTTCTCGATGCGCTCACGCGCATTCGCCGCGGGACAACCCGGCCCGTGCAGTTCCATTTCTTCATGGGGCTGGCACAAGGCATGGTCTACCTGGAAGTGCAGCAATTCCTGCGCGCCTACCTGCCCGATGCCGTCATCCATGCCCATCTGCCCTACGACGCGTACATGACGCGCCTGAACACGTGTGACCTCTACCTGAACCCGTTCCCGTTCGGCAACACGAACGGTATCGTCGACGTCACTTCTGTCGGCCTGGTCGGCGTATGCAAGACCGGACCGGAGGTGCTCGAGCACATCGACGGCGCGCTCTTCAAGCGACTCGACTTGCCGCAATGGCTGATCGCGAACACAGTCGACGAGTACGTCGCGGCGGCCGTCCGGCTCATCACCGACACGAAGTTGCGGTTGTCGTTGCGCCGGCGACTGATCGAGCGCGGCGGCAGCAAGGTGCTGTTCGAAGGTACGCCGGAGCGGTTTGGCGAAGCGCTCGAAGCGCTCCTTGCCGAATACCCCGACGCGCCGTTGCCGGTTTCCTGATCGCGGGACAGAAAGCCCGGTGCGTGGCGACGCACCGGCAACACTCACACCGACCTAGTCCCGAGCATCGCCGTCCGCGTCGGCATCCGACGCGACAACCGAAACCGCGTCAACGCGCGCGAGGACATTCCTGGCCATTTCATCGCTGATCCACAGCCCGTGCACCTCGTCGTCCAGCGCTTGCTGAAGCGCCCGGACACGTGCCTGCTGATACGCATTCATGGTTCGTTTCCTGGTGATTGTCGAGAGGGCCGGACGCGAAGGTTCAGTAATTCCGTCCCAGGTCGTCGAGCCGATACCCATGCGTATAGATCACGCGCAGCATCATCCCGTTGGCGCGCGACAGGTTGAGCTTCTGCCTGATGCGATAGATGTGCGTGTCGAGCGAACGAAAACTCGATGGCTCCGGGACCTGCCCCCAGACACGGCCGATGACGGTATGACGCGAGACGAGCTGCCCGACATTGCGGGCGAGCAATTCGACGATGTCGTACTCCTTCGGCGACAGCACGATCCTTTCGTTATCGAGGTAGACCGTGCGTGCCACGATGTCGATGTGATAGCGCCCGATGTTGATCGCCGACTCGCGCAGTTCGCCGTCGTGCCGCCTCCGGAACTTGGCCCGGATCCGCGCGATCAGCTCACGCTCCCTCGGTGGCTTCGGGATGTAGTCGTCGGCGCCTGCCTCGAGAACCTCCACGATCGCCGTCTCCGTCAACGCAATGGTCAGCACGAGAATCGGCATGACCGGATAGCGCTTGCGGATCCACGCCACCACCTCTAGACCGTCGATGTCGGGCAAGTGACGATCGAGCACGACGACATCCGGCGCCGCACGCTGGATTTCACGAAGCGCACGCTCTCCGCTCGACATGACGCTCACGCGCCAGTCGGCCCGCTCCATCAGGTCCCGGTAGCTCCGCGCCTGGGTCTCGTCGTTCTCGATCAGATACACAATCACTTGAGGCCTCACCTTTGATCGAAATTGCCGGACAAGGGCACGCCCCCATTTCACTCTCGCTTCGCGACTCGGCAGACGTTCGACAGCGCAGCAGGCGCGCAGCGTGCGAAGTCCCGCTACCCTGTCTCTACAATTGATGCATATTTTTTGAATGAATATCTCATTCGAATATCCATATGTAATTTTTGACAATTTAGGTGCGGTGATTTCACAACTTTTCTGAAAATGACGATGATGCGGCCTTATATGACAAGATATGCCGCACCATGCCCCAAAAACTCCTTTACGCTCCGACGAAAATGATTTGAATCGATATTGACTAAAATAACGAAATCTTCAGGAATCCGGTATTGAATCCGGCAATCGCGATGACGAGGTCGCGGCGATACGGTATCCGAGCTGTCCGCGCGCTGCTTGCGCAGTTGCAAACGACTGCACGCGCCCTGCAAATGCCAAACGCCCGATGCAACGCATCGGGCGTTTGGGTGTGCATCTCCAGTCGTCCTGTTTCAGGATTCCGGCGATCAGATGGCCCGGTCGATTCGGCCGACGCACGACAGCGCATTGATGCGTGCCTGCACATCGTTCGGCAAGGCAATGCCGCCGCCGATACAGCTGACCGGAGAGATGCCGCTACCACCACGCTGGCTGGCGTCGCGCAAAGGCGCCGACGGCTCCGTTTCCCGGACCGTGATTCGGCTCGGATCGCCGCCTTCGGTTTGCTTGGCGTTCCGGGTCGCGCCGGCATCGCCGCTCACCGAACCGTCGCTGGCCTGCCCCCCCGTTTGCTGGATAGAGCGTGTCCATGAATCGTCCGGTATCGGAGACGGCAGCATCACCGAAACGTACCGGCCGTCCGGCGTGTATTGCCAGACCATGCCACCCGGCACCCTACCGCCTGCCGCAGCGAGCACGGCCAGCATGCCCGGCGTAAAGTCGATTGCGTAATCGGACGCGGCAAGACTGCCCTGGAGGATCGCGTACTGTCCCGCCTGCCGCTCGCCCAAGGCGGCCGCTCAACATCGCCGGTGTATCGTCGAGCACGACGGCGACCCGATTGCCGTTCGCGTCATAGGTCCACACGGTTCGCTGCACCAGGCCGTTCGTCCGATAGGTCAGCAACGGATCATCGGTGCCGACTGTCTTTTGCTGATCGTCCGCGATCACGGCGAGCGTCGCTCGCTGGATCGCCAGCGTGGCCGGGTTGAACGCAATGCGATAGTTGGCCGCGTTCAGGCTGCCCTGCGTGATGCCGTACGCTCCGACATGCTCGCCCGGCTGCCGCCCAAGATTGCCGGACAGCACCGACGGCGCGTCGTTGAGCGTGTTGCTGACCAGATTGCCGTTCGGGTCGTAGCCGCGTACCGTGCGATTCACCAACCCGCTCGTGTTGTATGTCAGGTTCGGATCGTCCGTGCCGTACACCTTGTTCTGGTTGTCGGGCGTCACTACCAGGGTCGCCGGCGTGATGTTCAGGCTTCCTTTCTGAAACTCAAGGTTGTAGTTCGACGTGGCCGCCAGGTTGCCCTGCGTGATGTTGTAATTGCCGACGTTCTCGCCGGACTGGCGGCCCAGATGTCCCGTCAATGCGTCCGTATCGTTCACCGACACGTCGACCAGGTTGCCATTCGTGTCGTAGCTTCGAACCGTGCGATTCACCAACCCGCTCGGGTTGTAGGTCAGGTCCGGATCGTCCGTGCCGTACACCTTGTTCTGATTGTCGGCCGCGACCACCAGGTTCGCCGGCGTGATGTTCAGCTCCGCCGGACTGTAGGTCAGGATGTAGTTCCGTGACGCCAGGCTGCCCTGCGTGATGTTGTAATTGCCGACATGCTCGCCGGACTGACGGCCCAGATTGCCCGTCAGCGCCGTTGGTGCCGCGTCGTTGAGCGACACGTTCACCAGGTTGCCATTCGAATCGTAGCTGTGGACCGTGCCGTTGACCAACCCGTCGACCTGATAGGTCAGGTTCGGATCGTCGCTGCCATAGACCTTGCGCACGTTGTCGGCCGTGACATTCAACCCATCGGTACCCGTACCCTGTGTGCCGCGCGGAACGATCCTCAGGTTGCCCGGATCGTACGTCACGTTGTAGTTCGGCGTCGCTCCCAGGCTCCCCTGCAGGACCGTGTAATTGCCGACGTTCTCGCCCGACTGCCGCCCGAGATGCCCGGTCAGCGCATTGCTGTCGTCGATCGTCACGTTGACCAGGTTGCCGTTCTCGTCACGGCTTCGCACCGCATGATTGATCAGGCCGCTCGTGTTGTACGTGAGGTTCGGGTCGTCGGTCCCGTAAGCCTTCATCTGATCGTTCGCCGCGATCGTCAACTGCGCCTGGGTGATGTTCAGCACGCCCGGCGTGAAATTGTTGATCACATAATTGCCGCCGACCGCGTCGAGGCTGCCCCGGGTAATGTTGTACGCACCGACGTTTTCTCCGCCCTGCCGTCCCAGGTTGCCGGTCAACGCATTCGAGGGCGTGTCGTTGATCGTGACGCTGACCGGATTACCGTTCGAATCGTAGCTCTGCACGGTACGGTTCACCAGGCCGGTCGGGTTGTACGTGAAGTTCGGGTCGTCCGTGCCGTACACCTTGTTCTGGTTGTTCGCCGCGATCGCGAGGTTCGCGGGCGTAATGTTCAGGTTGCCGCCCGCATCGACCGCATACCCGAGGTTCCGGGCGGCGGGGCCCGCCGTGAAGTTCACCGGCACGAGCGTGTGATTTCCCGTGTTTTCTCCCGCACGCGTACCGCCATCGTCGCGACCGAACTTGCCGGTGAGGCCCGCGAGAATCGTCGCGGGATCGTCGCCGTCGATCGCACCGCTCAACTCCGTCCAGTTGGCATTGAGGTTCGGGTCGTTGCTGCCGTAGACCTTGTTCTGATTCGAGCGCACCTGGATAGCCGGCGTCACGCGATAGAACAGGTTGAGCGGCACGCTCGTGTTCACCGTACCGTTGCCCGGCGCGGTCGCATAGTGCTTGTTGACGTTGGCCTGGCTCGCATTGGTGACGAGCGGAAAGTACTGCGACGAGTTCGCGTTGCCCGAGTAGATGGTCACGGTCTTACCGTTGCCGCCGGCGGCGATGTGCTGAATCCCGGCAAGCTTCACGTCGCCACCGGTCACGTTGCCGTTGGCCACCGAATACGGCGACACGCCCTTGTCCGAGCCCGCGGTCAGCGTCACGTTGCCGTTGGTCGTCGACAGGTTGCCCGCCAGCATCAGGTCGCCCTTGCTCGCGGCCGCGAGGTTACCGCCCGTGTTGATCGCCCCCAGCGTGATCGTGCCGTTCGGATCCACGCCGGTGATATTGGTGTCGGCCGACGTGATGTTGTTCGCAAGGAACGTCGTGCCGTTGGACATGTTGACCGCGGCCGTGCCGCTACCCACGTTCCAGCTGCCGCTGATGTCGAGCGTGCCGGCCAGAATGTTGGCGGGACCGGTGAAGTTGTTGGCGCCGGACAGCGTCAGCTGCGTGCCGGCAGAATCCTGTGCGACCGCGCCCGCGCCGGTAATGTTGTTGGCGACAGCCACATTCTGCGTGATGTTCAAACGCCACTCGCCACTCTGATCCTCGATATCCCGGAGGTTGCCGAAGGTCAGGTTGCTACCGCTCCAGTTGTTCTGGCCGTTGAGCACGTAGCGCGAGCCCGACGCGACGATTCCGGTACCCAGCGCGTTCAGCGACGCGTTGGTCGAAAAGATCGCGCCTTGTGTGCCATTGGCTACCGTGATGGGCGTGGCATTGGCGCCAGCGCCGCCGATCGCCTTATTGCGGTTATTGGCTGTCCAGCCAGTACTATCCGGGCCTGGCCCGGTCCCCGCAGTATTGCCGCTGGAGCCACCCGTGCCCCCTGTACCGTAATTTGCATAGCCGGAAGCGCTCCCATAGCCCGGTGCGCCGCCATTGCCTCCATTGCCTCCAGTGCCCGCATTGGCTGCTCCCGACCCGCCAGCGCCACCTGACAAATTCAATCCACCCGTTGCATTGGCCGTGCCGGCCAGTTGCACATCGCCACCTGCCCCTGCTGCTCCGAGTCCACCACCGTTGCCGCCATTTCCGCCGGCGCCACCGTTGCCGCCGTACCATCCGAACCAGGAGTAGCCGCCCTGACCACCGGCACCGCCGCTGCCACCATTGCCGCCCGCGCCTGCACCTCCGCCCTGACCACCATCGATGTTCAGCGTTCCTTGCGTCACGACAGACGCCGACGAACCCAGTACAACCTGCCCGCCCGCGCCGCCATTGCCGCCAGCGCCACCCTGACCGCCGGCGCCGCCGGCACCACCGTTCGGAGTCGCCCCGACCGCCGATCGCCCCACAGCGCCACCGGCGCCGCCCTGACCACCCACCCCGCCCTGCCCCCCGGTTCCGCCCTGACCGCCGGCGAGTGCGATATTTCCCGTCGCATCGAGCCGCCCCTGCTCGTTGACCGCACCACCGGCTCCACCCGCCGCCCCGGTGCCGCCATTCGCGCCCGCTGCGCCGGGCCCGCCAGGACTGGTATTGCCCCCTCCACTGCTCGAACCACCGCCGGCACCGGCAGCACCGTTCGTCCCTGCCCCTCCATTGCCACCCCGACCACCCGTGAGGCTGATCGAATCCGCGTGAATGGCGGCATTGCTCGCGATTGTCACTTGCCCGCCCGCGCCACCCGCACGCTGAGCGCCTCCGTTGGCGCCATTGCCGCCCGTCAACGTCACATTCGCCGCGGTAACGTTATTGCCCGCGGCGAGAACTACGGCTCCGCCAGCCGCACCCGCTGCCGTGGCATTCCCGCCGTGCGCCGTCAAACTGCCGGTGCCCAGCGTGATATTCGCGCCGATCGTCACGTCCTGACCGTTCGCCGCCAGCAGGCTCAGGCTGCCATTGCCGGTCGAACCGATGTCGTTGAGCACCTTGATCCAGCCACTGCCGGTGCCGGTACCTTGCGACGCATCCAGCGTAACGTTGGTACCGCCCTGCAACGCCGCGCCGAGCGAACCGTTGTTGACGTTGACGGCCGCGTTGCTGCCCGGATTGAACCACGTGGTGTAGTTGCTGTCCGCCGCATTCGATACTGTGATATCCGTCGGATCCAGCAGCCAGCTACCGGCCTTGCCATTCGGCGCCAGCGCACTGACCTGCCCCAGCACACCCAGCCTGCCGTGGCTCGAGGTCTCGACGAAGCCGCCGTCGCCGCCAAGCTGCCCGCCCCGCGCGTCGATCCGCCCGTTCATCTGCGTGTACGCATCCGACCACAGCACGACCGTCCCGCCCGTGCCGTGCCCGGTCGCCGATGCGTCGATGCTCGATCCGCCATCCATGAAGGTCACGTTCGCATGCGCGAGCGTGCCCTTGCCCTGCCGCTCGCCGCCGATCAGCACGGTGCCGCCGCCCGCGTCGCCGCGCGCGTCCACCGAGCTGCCGAACAACCCGACGTTGCGGCCCGTGATGCTCACCGTGCCGCCGTGCCCGCCGGCATTCAGGCCCGCTACGTCCACCGTGGCGTGGTTCAACACCACGTTGCCGCCGTCCGCATCCGTGCCGCCGCTGATGACCACCTGACCGTCCTGGCTGCCGATGCTGCGCGCGCGGATCACGCCGGACAGGTTCATCACGTTCGCCTGCAGCATGTCGCGCCCGCGCGCCGTCAGGTACACCGCGCCGCCGTCCGCGGCGATCAGCCCCTGGTTCTCGACCAGCGCGTTCATCGTGGCCGTATCGACGTCGACCTTCATCTTGCCGCCGGCGTCCAGCGTCAGCGTCACCTGGTCGCCGGCCGCCAGCGTCGCGCTACCACCCGGCGTCGAGATCGTCCCCTGGTTGCGCACCTGGTCGGCCACCAGCACGATCGAGCCGCCCACCGCCCTCAGGTTGCCCTGGTTGACGATCTCGCCCTGCGTGCCGTTGCCGGTTAAGCGGTAGTTGCCCGCCATGAAGTCCGAGTCGCCCAAATTCTTGGTGGTCGCCAGCAGGCCGCCCACGCTGACCTGCGCGGTCTTGCCGAACAGCACGCCCGACGGGTTGAGCAGGAACACCTTGCCGTTCGCGTCGATCGCGCCGTAGATCTCCGAGCGCGATCCGCCGAGCACACGGTTCAGCGCGATGCTGTTCGCGTTCGGCTGCTGGTAGACGACACGGTCGCCCGCGCCGATGTTGTAGGTCTGCCAGTTGATCGCGAGCTTGTCCGAGCCCTGCTGCACGGTCATCACGTTGCCGTTCACGCCGATCTGGCCGTTGCCGGCGGACACCTGCCCGCCGGTCGGCAACGTCACGCCGAATGCGGTGCCGCCGCCCAGCGCGAGCGCAACCGCGACCGTCGTCCGGCGCAGCGCGAACAGTCGCCGCGCCATGCCCATGCCGCCACCGATCCGGCCGCCCTTGCCGCGCGCCACGGCGCTCTCGGCGACCGCGATCAAGGTCCCGGCCTGTTCGCTGAAGATCAGCTTGTGCAAATTCTTGTTCATATCTCACTCGGTTTCCGGACGGCCGGTACCGCTTCCGATCCGGCACGTTGCCGGTTCGGCATCGAATACTCAGGGGAACATGTAGGTGAACTGCGCCCAGATCCGACTGCGGCTGTCGCTGTCCGACTGAGCTGGCGAACCGCTCTTGTCACGCATCGCCCACGCGAGCTTGAAAATGTAGGTATCCCGACGATTGAACGAGACCGACAGGCCGTTGCCCGCCAGGAATCGGGAGGTGGCCGGAGTCCCCGGCGGCTGCGTCGTGCTGCGCCCCATGTCGCGGAACACCGCGAACGTGACGTCGCTGCCGATCAACGGCACGTGGGTCGACGCGCGCAGTTCCGCGGTGCCGAGCCAGCCCTTGTCGCCCGGCGCCTCACCCGTGGGGTAGGCGCGCACGCCGTCCGGGCCGCCGAGCGCGAACGTCTCGACACTCGACAGATACTCGCCGCTGTATTGCCCGCGGAACGAGCCGTACAGGCTCAGTCGCACGTTGTTACCGAGGTATGCGACCGTCTGGTCGCGCAGCAGGTAGTAATTGAATTTCGTGAAGCCTCGATCGGGCCCGTCCGGCACATCGGCCAGGCCGCCGGGCCGATTGTCGCCGGCGCTCACCGTTGCGCCGTACCCCGTATAGCCGCCACGGAACAGCCCGTCGATCGCGTTGCCGCTGATGCCCAGGCTGCCGACCGTCAGTCGACGCGTTGCGCGCTCGCCGAGCGTCCTGTCGTCGAGCCACTTGCTGTCGACGCCGATACGAAGGTCGAGATTGCGGTCGACGCTGCGCAACACCGGATACGACAGGTAGGCACCGAGGACGTCGGCCGTGCCCCGTGCGTCGAGCTGGTCGAACGGTGCGCGCAGCACGTAGTCGAGCCGGTTGTAGCGGAACCCCAGGCGCCAGCCGCCATAGCCGATCGGCAAGCTGTAGTCGATGCCGCCGGTGATCATGTTCCGGCCGCTTGTCGCCACGTCAACGCCGAGCACATCGCCGATGCCCGCAAGGTTGTTCGCCTGCACGCGGGCGAGCCCGCGTGCCTTGCCGGTGTAACGGTTGCCGTAATCGTCCGCGCCGACATAGCCCTGCACGCGCGGGCCCGGCTCGGGATTGAGCGTGAGGGTGCTGCTGCCGGGTTCGTCGCCCGGCGAAAGCGTGCCCGTGACGTTCGCGATCCCGGGCAGGTCGCCGAGTATGCCCGCGGCGCGCTCCACGCGCCGGCGCTCGACCGGCGGCGTTCCGCAATCGCGCGCCGTGCCGAGACAATTCGCCATGTTGGCAAAACGCGCGAGCCGCGCCTCGCTGTAGCCGGAAACGGGCGCCACCACGACCTTGCTGACCTGTCCTTCGAGCACGCTCAACGTCACGGTGCCATTGGCCACGGCTTGCGGCTCGACGTACGTGATCGCGACCGGGAATCCGCGGCTTCGGTAGTACCGGGTCACCGCATCGGCAACGGCCTCGAGCCCGGCAAGGTCCAGTTGCCGGCCGATCGCACCGCGCAACTCGGGCACCTTCTGCATCAGCTCGTCGCCCGTGATGCTGGTATTTCCCGTGATGCTGAACGACCGGACCTCGATTTTCGCACCGCCTGGTGCCGCGCCTTCCGGCATCGCCGGCGCCGGCGTCCTGACTTCGCCCGGCGCGGCCTTCGGCGGCAATTCGGGCCGCTCCGTGTCGCGCATGATCGCCCCGGCGTTGGGCACCTGCGGAATGCCTTGCGCCAACGCGGTCGTCGATATCACGCATCCCGCTATCACCCCGGCGGGAAAGCTCTTGTAATTCATGTGCACACCTTTTAAGACATCCTAACCGCTACCACGTGCACATTTTTGGATACCGAACTACCCTGCTTTATCAACAATTCTCAATAACGCGTGACGACATGACGGACGCGCAGGCGAACCCCTGTCGCTCGATGCCGCCCGCACATGAACACCCGCATGGACGTACGACCTGCGGGCGATACAGGAATACTCGAACACGTCGTTGGGTGAAAAGGCAACAGCGGCACCACCGGCCGATAAGTGTCGGTGCGTGCGCAACGCTGGACGCACGGCATCAATGCCGATCTTCGCCGTTCACCAGCCAGCCTGCGCAGCGGCGAACCACCCCGAATCGTCTTCGTTCTCGGCGTCCGACGGCATCCGCCCGTCGCACCCGGCGGCGCCGGCCGTATCGGCAGGAAACTTCAGCCGATACCCCAGCGTGTACACCGATCGCAACGACACGCCCGACGCACAACGCAAATTCAGCTTCTGGCGAAGGCGATACACATGCGTATCGAGCGACCGCGACACCGCTTCGTCCATTGCTCGCCCCCAGATGCGGTTGACGATCAGTTCGCGCTGCACGACCTTGCCGACGCTCCGTGCCAGCAATTCGAAGATCTCGTATTCGATCGGCGTGAGCTTCACGGCATCACTGTCGATAAAGACCGTCTTCAGGCGAGTATCGACCGAAATCGGTCCGATCTCGATCACATCGTCGGCCCGATCCAGCTTCCGTCGCAGCATCACGGCCATGCGCGCGAGGAACTCGTTTTCGCGCGCCGGCTTGAGAACGAAATCGTCGGCTCCGGCCGCAAACGCCGAGACGGCGTCGCGCTCGAGCGACGCATTGCTGAGCACGATCGCCGGGACGTTCGCGAAGTTCTTTCTCATCCACTTCAGCACTTCGAGCCCGCTGACATCCGGCAATTTCAGGTCGAGGATGACGATATCGGGGAGCGTCCGCATCATGCTCCGCATGGCCTGGGCGCCGTTCCGGCAATGCTCCACCTGATAGTTCGCGCGCATCAGGAAGAGGCTCACGAGCCTCGCCTGCTCCTCGTCGTCCTCGACCAACATGACTTTCGATGCATTATTCACAATTCAACACCTGATCTAATGCACGATCATCGGCAAAGCCATCCTCTGGATATTGCGCACTCTCTTCGCCCGGAATTTTTATAATATTTTAATTCCCGGACAATACGCTGAATCGCCTTTCTGATCGTCGAATAAAAAATACGTCCGACAGCGGCCCTTACCCGACGCGCCAATCATTTTCCGGTACTGGTCACCTCGTGTAAATTGAGATATCCGAATCGATTGATTCGCTTCTTCCATGAATCCGGGATCGGTGACGGCACGGTTCCGCGGAGGTCATCGCCCCGATCTGTCGTGCATGGGGCCCTTGATTTCGATCGCGCCTGGTTCAGACGTCACGTCGCCATGCCGCTCGTCGCGGCACCGCCCGGTGCAGAAAGCCGGGTGGACTGCTCATGCGATGCGCACGGCCTGCGCATCGAGCAGGCCTCCTGCGCCATCACTCCGTCGCACAACGAAACGCCGGGCATGCAGCAGATCCCAAGTGCCCGGCCGAGTCGCCCGATTGATCCAGATAGTGGGCGAAGTGCTCCTGCTTCTTTGAATACCGAGGATCGCCCGGTAAAAAATTCTTGAAAATACGTATTTCTGGTCCATCGCAACCAGAAAACCCAATCATCAGGAAAAAATTTCCGAATTGAGATTTACGAATTCCAATGAATCAGAAGATATCTCACGACGGCATCGTCTGAATTAAACATTTGTCACGATTGTCACGAATTTCAATTCCCGTCCGGGGCCGGCGAGATTCATTTTCGTCATGATCGCAGCACGATGTCAATCGACTTTATCACGCACTCCGAATCAACTCGACGCCCTCGGCGAAATCGATCGACGGCAGCACGTCGAGCAGGATGTCCAGCACCCTGGCCGCGGCAGGCATCAACGACACATCACGACGCGTGAACACGTACAGGTCGCGCTTGAGTTCAGGTTCGTTCAGAAACCGGAACGGCATGCCGCGCGCAGACGGGTGCGATGCAGCCAGCGCGGAGATGACGCAGGCGCCGACGCCCTCCCGGACGAGCGCAATCTGCAGGTCGAGATTCGTGACCGCGACTCTCCTGCTCATGCTCTCCCACACGAACGGTGCGTGCTGCCTGATTGCGGCGGAGATGCTCGAATCGTCCGCGTCGCGCAGGATCGGCACTTCGAACAGGTCGTTCAGCGATGGCCGCAATGGAATGTTCGGATAGCCGCTCGGGAACAGAATGCCCAGCCGGGCGCTCATGATGTGGCGCACGTTCAGGATTTCGGCGGCCACGCCGACGTATGAGCCGATGCCCAAGTCGACCTCGCCGGTTTCGATGCGCCGGATCACGCCTCCGCTCGTGTCGTCGATCAGGCTCACCTGGATCCCCGGCTCCCTGGCGTTCAACGCGCGTATCACGCGGGGCATGACCGTCGATGCAAATGCGAGACCGCTGGCGATCCGGACCGTGCCGCTGCATCCGCGGATCTGTTCGTTGATGCCGTTCAAGGCGAGATCGAGGTCGTTCAGGATGCGCACCGCATCGACCAGGAATGCCGCGCCGTACGCGGTCAGCGCGATCCGGCGGGTGCTCCGCTCGAACATCGGGGCGCCGAGCGCAGATTCGAACTCACGGATGGTCTTGGTCAGCGTCGATTGGGTCAGGCAAAGCGAATCGGCCGCTGCCGTGAAACTGCCCTCCCTGGCCACGGCGACGAACGCGCGCAGATGACGCAGAGAGACGCTCATTTCACACCTTCCGGGGCCGGTGCTCGTGCCTGGATTTTCCGATCAACGCGATATCGAACCGAATTCACTCGCCTGCCCCGATGTGACACTCCGGGTTCGATTATCTCACCTTATGATCCAATTCCCGATTCCGACTGCCCGATTGCATCCCGTCCGCACGATGCCGGCCGCGCGTGCCCTGCTGATCCGCCATATGCTTTCTGAGCGTCGTCACCGTTCATCGAGCAAGGCGCCCGACTGCGGCGGCCCCGAATCCGAATCTGGCGCGCCGCACGAACGCGACCGACGTTGTCGGGGTTCACGAACCGATCCGCATGCGCGCGGATCACACACCGGCATCGACCGCCGCGACATTCACCATCGCGCGACACAAACGAAAAACCCCGTGATCCTTCCGGATCACGGGGCTTCGTATTTTGGCGGAGAGGGTGGGATTCGAACCCACGGTACGGGGAAACCGTACGCCTGATTTCGAGTCAGGTACATTCGACCACTCTGCCACCTCTCCTTCCTTGCTGCTTCATTTCCCGGTTGGTCGTGTCCGGGAAAGAAAAGATTATAGAACGATCTCTTCGAAACTCACAAGCCCTTTTTGCAAATTTTTTGCGAGGCCTTCGACGATCGATCGCGAAGCGATCTCACGACGCCTGTGCAGGCGCGTCGATTCGCTCCATGCCGCCCATGTACGGACGCAGTGCCTCGGGCACCGTGACCGAACCGTCGGCATTCTGATAGTTCTCCAGCACCGCGACGAGCGTGCGGCCGACCGCGAGGCCGGAGCCGTTCAGCGTATGCACGAGTTCCGGCTTGCCCTGTGCGTTGCGGAAGCGTGCCTGCATCCGGCGCGCCTGGAACGCCTCGGTGTTCGAGCAGCTCGAGATCTCGCGATAGGTGTTCTGCGCGGGCAGCCACACTTCGAGGTCGAACGTCTTCGCGGCCGAGAAGCCCATGTCGCCCGTGCACAGCGTGATCACGCGGTACGGCAGGCCGAGCTTCTGCAGGATCGCTTCCGCGTGGCCGACCATCTCGTCGAGTGCCGCGTACGATGCGTCCGGCGCGACGACCTGCACCATCTCGACCTTGTCGAACTGGTGCTGGCGGATCATCCCGCGCGTGTCGCGGCCGTACGAGCCGGCTTCCGAGCGGAAGCACGGCGAATGCGCGGTCAGCTTGATCGGCAGCGCGGAGCCTTCGACGATCGATTCGCGCACGGTGTTCGTCAGCGAAATCTCGGATGTCGAGATCAGGTACTGCGTGATCGTGTTTTCGGCGCCGCCCTTCTCGACGCGGAACATGTCGTCCGCGAACTTCGGCAACTGGCCCGTGCCGTACAGGATCTCGGGGTTCACGATGTACGGCGTGTACGTCTCGCTGTAGCCGTGCTGCAGCGTGTGCGTGTCGATCATGAACTGCGCGAGTGCGCGGTGCAGGCGTGCGATCGAGCCGCGCAGCATCGTGAAGCGCGCGCCGGCGAGCTTCGCGCCGGTTTCAAAATCGAGGCCGAGCGGCGTGCCGACGTCGACGTGATCCTTCACTTCGAAGTCGAACTGGCGCGGCGTGCCCCAGCGGCGCACTTCGACGTTGCCGGCCTCGTCGTTGCCGACCGGCACGCTTTCGTGCGCGATGTTCGGCATCCCCAGCATCAGGTCGGACAGGCGCGCCTGGATCTCGCCGAGCTTGGCCTCCGACGCCTTCATCTCGTCGCCGATCCCGCCGACTTCCGCCATCACGGCGGACGTGTCCTCGCCCTTCCCCTTCATCGCGCCGATCTGCTTCGACAGGCTGTTGCGGCGCGCCTGGAGCTCTTCGGTACGGGTCTGGATCGCACGGCGTTCCGCTTCGAGGGCGGAGAACGCGGCGACGTCGAGGGTGTAGCCGCGATCGGCGAGGCGCTTCGCGACGCCGTCGAGGTCTTTGCGCAGCAACTGGATGTCGAGCATGGGAGGACTTGGAAAATCGTTGTGTAAGACGGGAATTCTAACGCACCGCGGGGCCGCCACGGCACTGGCCGGATGGACAATGCCGCAAACGCACGACGGGCGTGGCAGTATCGCATTGCCGGCCGGCGCGCCGGCAGCCCGCGAAGCGCATTGCGCCACGGCGCTGCGAACCGCGCGACAGCCGCTCCGGCCGGGCGCAACGCGGCGGGCAACGCACCCGCCTTCGCATCACCATCACCCGAGGGCCCCCGATGGCCATCGAACTGGACAAGGATGTCCGCGACCGCGCGATCGCGTCGCTGCAACGCTATTTCACGGAAAACATGGACGAGCCGATCGGCAACATCCAGGCCGGTGCGCTGCTGCACTTCTTCGTCGAGGAAATCGCGCCGGCGATCTACAACCTCGCGATCGCGGATGCGCAGGCGCGCCTGCACGCACGGGTCGCCGAGCTCGACATCGAATGCCACGAGGAGCCGTTCGAGTACTGGAAGAAGCAGCCGGGCCGCAAGCGCTGACGCGCCCCAGGCAGCACCGCCCGCCTGGCCGCGCGCGGCCGGTCAGTCCTTCTTGCCGGCCTCGCGGTCGAGCTCGCGCAGCCACGCGAGCTTGTCGGCGATTTTCGCTTCGAGCCCGCGCGGCACCGGCTTGTACCAGCGCGGCTCGCGCATCCCTTCCGGCAGGTACGTCTCGCCGGCCGCATAGGCGTTCGGCTCGTCGTGCGCGTAGCGATACGCGTGGCCGTAGCCGAGTTCCTTCATCAGCTTGGTCGGCGCATTGCGCAGATGCACGGGCACCTCGCGCGACTTGTCCTGCTTCACGAACGCCATCGCCTGGTTGAACGCGTTGTAGCCCGCGTTGCTCTTCGCCGCGCACGCGAGATAGATCACCGCCTGCCCGAGCGCCAGCTCGCCCTCCGGCGAGCCGAGCCGCTCGTAGGTCTCGGCCGCGTCGTTCGCTACCTGCAACGCACGCGGATCGGCGAGGCCGATGTCTTCCCACGCCATCCGCACGATCCGCCGCGCGAGATATTTCGGATCCGCGCCGCCGTCGATCATCCGGCAGAACCAGTACAGCGCACCGTCCGGGCTCGAACCGCGCACCGACTTGTGCAGCGCCGAGATCTGGTCGTAGAAATTGTCGCCGCCCTTGTCGAAGCGCCGCGCGTTCAGCGTCATCGCGCTGCTGACGAAATCGGCATCGATGGTCGTGACCCTGGCGGACGCCGCGGCCGTCTGCGCCTGCTCGAGCAGGTTCAGGAAGCGCCGCGCGTCGCCGTCGGCGTAACCGATGAGCGTATCGATCGCCTTGTCGTCGAACGCGAGGCCGTCTAGCGCGATTTCCTGCGCGCGCTTGAGCAGCAGACGCATCTCGTCGTCGTTCAGCGACTGCAGCACGTACACCTGCGCCCGCGACAACAGCGCCGAGTTGACTTCGAAGCTCGGGTTCTCGGTCGTCGCGCCGATGAAGGTCACGAGCCCCGACTCGACGAACGGCAGCAACGCATCCTGCTGCCCCTTGTTGAAGCGGTGGATTTCGTCGACGAACAGGATCGTGTGGCGGCCGGTGCGGTTCAGCGTGTCCTTCGCCTGCTCCATCGACTCGCGGATGTCCTTCACGCCACCGAGCACCGCGGACAGCGCGATGAACTCGCAGTCGAACGCGAGCGCGGTGAGGCGCGCGAGCGTCGTCTTGCCGACACCGGGCGGCCCCCAAAGGATCATCGAATGCGGCTTGCCGGATTCGAACGCGAGCCGCAGCGGCTTGCCTTCGCCCAGCAGATGCGTCTGGCCGATCACCTCGGCGAGCGTCTTCGGCCGCAGCGCCTCGGCGAGCGGCCGGCGCGGCTCGACTTGAAACAGGTCGGACATGAACCCTCGCTCCAGATCAAACGATGGCGGCCGAACCGGCCGCCGGACCCGACATTATGACAGCCGCACGACTGCGCCGCCGCGCCCGGTGCCCGCGCCCGGTGCCCGCGCCCGGAAACAACACGGGCCTGCCGTTACCGGCAGGCCCGTGCGGGAAAACGGCGCGGCGCCGGTCAGCCGGTGATCACGTCCGCGCCCTTCGGCACGACGAACTTGAACGTATCGCTCTTCAGCGGCGGGTTCGTCTGGATGTTCGTGAAGGTGAGCAGCGTGACGTTGCCGAACACGTCGTGCAGTTCCATCGCGGCGAGCGTGCCGTTGCGGAAGCCGATGCCGATCCGCTGGAACTGCGTGTCCTGCGCCTTCGGCAGCATCTCGAGCCACTCGATGCCGCCCTTCTCGCCGGCATCGCGCAGCGTGTAGTTCTTGTCGAGATCGTTGCTGCCGAACAGGATCGCGGCCGGGCTCGCACCCAGCGCGCCGTTCAGCTTGCGCTCGGTGACCTGGTTCAGGTCGCGGTCGTACACGTAGAGCTTGTCGCCGTCGGCCTGCAGCACCTGCTGGTACGGCTTCTGGTACGTCCAGATGAACTTGCCCGGACGCGAGAACACGAACGTGCCGCTCGAATTGTCGTTCGGCTTCGGCGCAGCCTGCACGGCGCTCGCGCCCTTGGCCGGCGCCTTGACGATCTGCTGCGTGAAATCGCCTTTCGCCGAACGCACCTGCGACACGAAGGCCTTCAGCTGTTCGGTGCCGCCCGCGAACGCGTGCGTCGCCGCGAGCATCAGCGATGCGCCGGCGAACGCCGCGCCGAGCCAGCGCCGCGTCGAACGAAGGGAAGGGACGAACGAAAGTTGCTGCATGATGCGGTTTTCTCCCTGGGTGGCCGGCGCCGCGGGCGCCGCGGACTCATTCCGCGTCGCGCGCCGGCACAAGAATTTCGCGGTTGCCGCTCGACGACATCGCCGACACGAGCCCCGACTGTTCCATCTGTTCGAGCAGCCGCGCCGCGCGGTTATAGCCGATCCGCAGATGACGCTGCACGAGCGAAATCGACGCGCGGCGGTTCTTGATGACGATCTCGACCGCCTGGTCGTACAGCGGATCAGACTCGCCGCCGCCTTCGCCGGTTCCCGCGCCGGCCGAACCCTCGTCGCCGTCGGCGGTGCCGCCCTCGAGCAGCCCTTCGACGTAGTTCGGCTCGCCGTGCTCCTTGAGCTTCTCGACGACGCGATGCACTTCGTCGTCGGCGACGAACGCGCCGTGCACGCGCACCGGCAGCCCGCTGCCCGGCGGCAGGTACAGCATGTCGCCCATCCCGAGCAGCGATTCGGCACCCATCTGGTCGAGAATCGTGCGCGAGTCGATCTTCGACGACACCTGGAACGCGATCCGCGTCGGCACGTTCGCCTTGATCAGGCCGGTAATCACGTCGACCGACGGACGCTGCGTCGCGAGGATCAGGTGGATGCCGGCCGCGCGCGCCTTCTGCGCGATCCGCGCGATCAGTTCCTCGACCTTCTTGCCGACGACCATCATCAGGTCGGCCAGCTCGTCGATCACGACGACGATGTTCGGCAGGCGGCCGAGCGGTTCAGGATCGTCCGGCGTCAGGCTGAACGGATTCGGGATCTTTTCCTCGCGCTTCGCCGCGTCGTCGATCTTGTTGTTGTAGCCGGCCAGGTTGCGCACGCCGAGCTTGCTCATCAGCTTGTAGCGGCGCTCCATCTCCGCGACCGTCCAGTTCAGCGCATGGCCGGCCTGGCGCATGTCGGTGACGACCGGGCACAGCAGGTGCGGAATGCCTTCGTAGACGCTCATTTCGAGCATCTTCGGATCGATCAGGATCAGGCGCACCTGCTCGGCGGTGGCCTTGTACAGCAGCGACAGGATCATTGCATTGATCCCGACCGACTTGCCGGAACCGGTCGTGCCGGCGACCAGCAGGTGCGGCATCTTCGCGAGATCCGCGCACACCGGCTTGCCGCCGATGTCCTTGCCGAGGCTCAAGGTCAGCGCCGACGACGCGGCCGCATAGACTTCCGAGCCGATGATCTCGGACAGGTGGACCGTCTGGCGGCGCTGGTTCGGCAGCTCGAGCGCCATGTAGTTCTTGCCGGGGATCGTCTCGACCACGCGGATCGACACGAGCGACAGCGATCGCGCGAGATCCTTCGCGAGGTTGACGATCTGGCTGCCCTTCACGCCGGTGGCCGGCTCGATCTCGTAGCGCGTGACGACCGGGCCCGGATACGCGGCGACGACGCTCGCCTCGACGCCGAAGTCCTTCAATTTCTTCTCGATCAGGCGCGACGTGAATTCGAGCGTATCGGCGGAAATCGCTTCCTGCGTCTTCGGCGCGGGATCGAGCAGCGACACCGGCGGCAGCGTCGAATCGCCCGGCAGGTCGGTGAACAACGGCACCTGGCGCTCGCGCTCGACGCGCTCGGACTTCGCCGGCGTGACGACCGGCGGCACGATCGTCACGGGCTCGTGATCCTCGATGCGCACGCGCTCCTCTTCGACCTTGCCTTCACGGCGCACGGCCGCGGCCTCGCCGAGCTTGCGGTCGCGCTCGGCCTCGCGGCGCAGCTTCGCGACGTTGACGGCGGACAGGATCGCGCCGCCGACGCGTTCGGCGACCGACAGCCATGAGAAGCGGAAATACAGCGACAGGCCGATCGCGAGCGCGATCAGGAGCAGCAGCGTGCCGCCGGTGAAGCCGAACGCGTGCGACATCGCGCCCGCCACGGCCTCGCCGATCACGCCGCCCGGCGCGCGCGGCAGCTGCACCTTCAGCGACCACATCCGCAGCGCCTCGATGCCGTCGCACGCGAGCACGACGAGCACGAACGCGAAGATCTCGGTGAGCCAGCCGATCGGCCGCTCGGGTTCGTCCGCGACCGCCTCGTGACGCGTGATGCGCCGGTAGTTGACCGCGATGCGCCGCCCGAGCGGCACGATCAGCCAGTAGGCCGACAGGCCGAACAGCAGCAGGATGATGTCGGCCGTCCACGCGCCGACGCGGCCGGCCCAGTTCGAGATGTGGTCCACCTGCGCGGCGTGCGTCCAGCTCGGATCGCGCCGGCTGTAGCTCAACAGGGCCATCACCAGAAAAGCGCAGAGCGCGACCTGGAGAATCCAGCGGATCTCCGTGAGGAGCTTCGACATCCGGTGCGGCAACGCCTGTGCCTGGGCGGAATAAGGAGCTTTTGCCATGAATCCGTATAAAGAGGACGGGCCGCGCGCCCGCCTGTCGTTCGATCCCGCTTATTGTAAACGCTGCACCGGGGCGTCAAGTGTAAATGACGGTTACATAACAGGGCCGGGGTGCCTGAAGCGGGCGCCGCGCACGTGATTCGTACCGCCGGGCGGCCCCCTGGCGCCCGCCAGCGGCAATCCGCCGCCACGGGCGGCCGCGCCCCGCCCGCCCTACCTGCCCTACCTGCCCTACCTGCCCTGCCCGCCCCGCCGCTGCGAGCCGGCCGCCGGGCAACGCTATCGCGACGATTGAAACTCTCGTTCGGCAGCGCAGCAACGGGGCCTTTATAATGCGCGTCTGATACCCATCTATGACGGCATCCCGGTCAACCCAGACCGTCCGGCGAGCCTTACCCCGCCCGCCGCGGCCGCCTTTTACGGATTCGCACATGTCCACGCCCAAACACGCCAAAGTCCTGATTCTCGGTTCCGGCCCCGCCGGCTACACGGCTGCCGTCTACGCGGCACGCGCCAACCTGTCCCCGGTGCTGATCACCGGTATCGCGCAGGGCGGCCAGCTGATGACCACGACCGACGTCGAAAACTGGCCGGCGGACGCACAGGGCGTGCAAGGCCCGGAACTGATGGCGCGCTTCCTCGAGCACGCCGAGCGTTTCAACACCGAAATCGTATTCGACCACATCCACACCGCGAAACTGCACGAAAAGCCGATCCGGCTGATCGGCGATTCGGGTGAATACACGTGCGACTCGCTGATCATCGCGACCGGCGCGTCCGCGCAGTATCTCGGCCTGGCTTCCGAGGAAGCGTTCATGGGCAAGGGCGTGTCGGCCTGCGCGACCTGCGACGGCTTCTTCTATCGCAACCAGGAAGTCGCGGTGATCGGCGGCGGCAACACGGCCGTCGAGGAAGCGCTCTACCTGACGGGCATCGCGAAGAAGGTCACGGTGATCCATCGCCGCGACAAGTTCCGCGCCGAGCCGATCCTGATCGACCGCCTGCTGGAGAAGGAAAAGGAAGGCGTCGTCGACATCAAGTGGGATCACGTGCTCGACGAAGTGACGGGCGAGGATTCGGGCGTCACGGGCCTGCGCATCAAGAACGTGAAGACCGGCGAGAAGCAGGACCTCACCGTGCAGGGCGTGTTCGTTGCGATCGGCCACAAGCCGAACACCGATCTGTTCCAGGGCCAGCTCGAGATGAAGGACGGCTACATCCTGACGCAGAGCGGCCTGCATGGCAACGCGACGTCGACCAGCGTGCCGGGCGTGTTCGCCGCCGGCGACGTGCAGGACAACGTGTACCGCCAGGCGATCACGAGCGCCGGCACGGGCTGCATGGCCGCGCTCGACGCGCAGCGCTACCTCGAAAGCCTGCACGACAAGAAGTAAGCGCCAAGCCTTCGCGCGGCGGGCGCTACAATGGCGTCCGCTGCCGCGAAGCGGGCTTGACCGGAAAGCCGCTGCCGCCGCGCAGCGGCTTTTTTGTGCCCGCGCGTCCGAACGCGCCTGCCCGGTAACCGAATCATGGCGAAGAACCAGCCTCATCCGAGCGATCCCGCAAAGCGGCAGATCGCCGCCCGTCCCGCGAACCCGGCGCCCGCGGCGCCGCCGCCCGCCCCCGACGCCGCCGCGTTGCGCGGCCAGGGCCTGGCCGGCCTCGGCGCCTTGCGCAAGTCGCTGCAAGGCGAAGCCGACCGCCGCGAGCGCACCCGCGTCGAAACCGCAAAGGCCGAGCGCAAGGCGGAAGCCGACGCGAACCTGTTCCGCAACGAAATCGGCGCGATCCAGCCGCTGAATGCGCCGCCGCGCGCGAAACCCGGCCGCACGCCGCCCGATCCGGTGCCGAAGCAGACGCAGCGCGACGAGGAAGACGTGCTGAACGCGACGCTGTCCGACGAATTCGATCCCGAGACGCTGCTCGACAGCGACGAATCGCTGTACTACCACCGTCCCGGCATCAGCCGCGACGTCGTGCGCAAGCTGAGGAGCGGCGCGTGGATCGTGCAGGCGCAGCTCGACCTGCACGGGATGCGCCGCGACGAAGCGCGCGACGCGCTTGCCGAATTCATCCGCGAAGCCGGCAAGAAAGGGCTGCGCTGCCTGCGCGTGATCCACGGCAAGGGGCTCGGCTCGATCGGCAAGGAACCCGTGCTGAAGGGCAAGGTGCGCGCGTGGCTCGTGCAGAAGGAAGAAGTGATCGCATTCTGCGAGGCGCGCAGCCACGACGGCGGCGCGGGCGCGGTGCTGGTGCTGCTGCAGCCGCTGCCGGCGCCCGCCGATCGGGGGCCGCGTGCCGCATCCTAGGCTGACGCTCGCGATCGCGGTACTGGAGGCGATCGCGACGCTGGCCTTCGCGATTTCGGGTTTCATCGAGGCGCGCAAGAATCGTCTCGACTCGGTCGGCACGTTCGTCGTCGCGCTCGCCACCGCGTTCGGCGGCGGCACGCTGCGCGACATCCTGCTCGAGCGCCGGCCGTTCTACTGGGTCGTGCACGACGACTACGTGATCGCGATCTTCGTGCTCGCGCTGTTCGCGCCGTTCGTGCTGCGCATGCTGTCGCGGCTGTCGGCCGAGCGGCTGCTGCTGGTGGCCGACGCGATCGGGCTCGGCATCTTCAGCATCTCGGGCACCGCGATCGCGCTCGATGCCGAGATGCCGCGCTTCATCGCGGTGATGATGGGCGTGATCACCGGCGTGGTCGGCGGGATCATCCGCGACGTGCTGTGCAACGACATCCCGCTGATCCTGCGCGATTCGCGGCCGTACGCGACCTGCGCGTTCGTCGGCTGCTGGTTCTACCTGCTGCTCGCGTGGCTGCAGTTCGACTCGGTGTACAGCGTGCTGCTCGCGACCGGCTTCATCCTCGTCGCACGGCTCGCGACGTTCAAGTTCGACGTGCGGTTGCCGCACTGACGCCGCTGCGCCGCGGTGCCGCCGCGCCGCGCATCGCCGGCGCGCCAAAACAACAGGGGCCGTTCAGAGACGGCCCCTTCTCCTTCATTCAGCGCCTACGCCGCCTCACGCGATCCGCTCTTCCGACGCCGGATCGAACAGCACCGCCTTCGACACGTCGAACAGCAGCGACTGCGTCTGCCCCGGCTGCGGGTTCGCGGCCGGATGCACACGGCTCACGATCCGCTTGCCGTTCACTTGCGCGAACACGTGCGTGTCCGGCCCGGTCGGCTCCGTCACGTCGACGCGCACGTCGATCGGCTGCAGCTGCGACGTCTCGCCGTGGTGCGCGTTGCGCACATCGGTGATGCGCTCCGGGCGCAAGCCCAGGATCACCTCGCGGCCCACGTGGCCGTTCATCCGCTTCGCATCGAACGGCAGGTTCAGCGCGCCGCGCGCGAGGCCCGTGTCGATCTCGAGCGCGATTCCGCTGCCCTGCTCGACCAGCTTGCCGTTGATGAAGTTCATCGGCGGCGCGCCGATGAAGCCCGCGACGAACAGGTTCGACGGCGAATCGTAGATTTCCTGCGGCGCGCCGAACTGCTGGACCACGCCGTCCTTCATCACCGCGATCCGGTCGCCGAGCGTCATCGCCTCGATCTGATCGTGCGTCACGTAGACGATCGTCGTGCCGAGGCGCTGGTGCAGCAGCTTGATTTCCGCGCGCATCTCGATGCGCAGCTTCGCGTCGAGGTTCGACAGCGGCTCGTCGAACAGGAACAGCGACGGATCGCGCGCCAGTGCGCGGCCCATCGCGACGCGCTGGCGCTGGCCGCCCGACAGCTGGCCCGGCTTGCGGTCGAGCAGATGCTGGATCTGCAGCATCGCCGACACGCGATCGACGATCTGCTGCTGCTCGCTCTTCGGCACCTTGCGGATGTTCAGGCCGAACGAGATGTTCTCGCGCACCGTCATCGACGGATACAGCGCGTACGACTGGAACACCATCGCGATGTCGCGATCCTTCGGCGACAGGTCGTTGACGACCTTGCCGTCGATGCAGATCTCGCCGCTCGTCACGGTCTCGAGACCGGCGATCATGTTGAGCAGCGTCGACTTCCCGCAGCCCGACCCGCCGACCAGGATCAGGAACTGTCCGTCCTCGATCTCGATGTCGACACCCTTCAGGACCGGCACCCCGTTCGGGTAGGTCTTGTACACGTCACGGATGGAAAGGCTTGCCATGCTGTGAATCCTCTGTCTCGTCTCGCGCGGCGCACTGCGGCGCCGCGTCGGGTTCGTTTCGATGCGCCGCGCGTCGTGCGCGGCCGGTTCGTCGTATCGGATGAAGCCGCGCTTACCCCTTCACCGCGCCCGCCGTCAGCCCGCGCACGAAGTAGCGGCCGGCGACCACGTAGACGAGCAGCGTCGGCAGCGCGGCGATGATCGCGCCGGCCATGTCGACGTTGTACTCCTTCACGCCGGTCGACGTGTTGACGAGGTTGTTCAGCGCAACCGTGATCGGCATCGAATCGACGCCGGAGAACACGATCCCGAACAGGAAGTCGTTCCAGATCTGCGTGAATTGCCAGATCAGGCACACCATGAAGATCGGCAGCGACACGGGCAGCAGGATCTTCGTGAAGATCGTGAAGAAGCCCGCGCCGTCGATGCGCGCGGCCTTCACCAGCTCGGCCGGCACGCTCACGTAGAAGTTGCGGAAGAACATCGTCGTGAACGCGATGCCATACACGACGTGCACGAACACCAGGCCCGGAATCGTGTTGGCGAGGCCGAGCATCCCCTGCAGGCGCGCCATCGGCAGCAGGATCACCTGGAACGGGATGAAGCAGCCGACCAGCATCATCGTGAACAGCGCATCCGCGCCGCGAAAGCGCCAGTGCGTGAGCACGTAGCCGTTGAACGCGCCGATCAGCGACGAGATCAGCACGGCCGGAATCACCATCTGCAGCGAGTTCAGGAAGAACGGCTTCATGCCGTCGCAGCGCACGCCGGTACACGCGCCGCTCCACGCCTTCACCCACGGATCGAAGGTCCAGTGCGTCGGCGGTGTCAGCAGGTTGCCGGTGCGCAACTGGTCGAGGTCCTTGAAGGACGTCGACAGCATCACGTAGATCGGGAACAGGAAATACAGCGCGAACAGGATCAGCGCCGCATAGATCACTGCCCGGCTGATCGTCACTTTAGGCTGCATTGCGGGTGCTCCTCGATTCCATATACATCAGCGGCACCAGCACCGCGACCACGGTCGCGAGCATCATCACCGACGACGCCGCGCCGAGCCCGAGCTGGCCGCGGTTGAACGAAAACGTGTACATGAACATGGCCGGCAGCGACGACGACGTGCCGGGGCCGCCCGCCGTCAGGGCGACGACCAGGTCGAAGGTCTTGATCGTGATGTGGCAGAGAATCAGCAGCACCGAGAAGAACACCGGGCGCATGCTCGGGATCACGATCTTGCGGTAGATGGTCGGCAGCGTCGCGCCGTCGACCTGCGCGGCCTTGAAGATCTCGGCGTCGACGCCGCGCAACCCGGCGAGGAACAGCGCCATCACGAAGCCGGTCGACTGCCACACGGCGGCGATCACGATACAGAAGATCGCCTTGTCCGGATCGTCGAGCCAGCCGAACGAGAAGCTCGTCCAGCCCCAGTCGTGCATCACCTTCTCCAGGCCGAGGCCCGGGTTCAGGATCCACTGCCATGCCGTGCCCGTGACGATGAACGACAGCGCCATCGGATACAGGAAGATCGCGCGCAGCGCGCCTTCGTTGCGGATCCGCTGGTCGAGCAGGATCGCGAGGAACAGCCCGAGCGCGACGCAGATCGCGATGAACGGAATCCCGAACCAGCCGAGGTTCGCGGCGGAGGTCCACCACACGTCGTTCTGGAACAGGTCCGAGTAACGGCCGAAGCCGTCGAATTCGTAGTTCGGCAACAGCCGCGAATTGGTCAGCGACAGATAGCCGGTAATCAGGATGAAGCCGTAGATGAACACCACGGCGATCGCGAGGCTCGGCGCGAGCACGAGCTTCGGAATCCAGCGATCGGCGAAGGCCGACATCGGCGACGTGCGCCGTGCGGCGGCAGCGCCGGATCCGTTTCCGCTAAGAGGGGCAGCCACTTGATTCGACTCCTGGAACGAGGGTGACGCAGGCGGGGCCGGCGCCGGGTACGGCGCGGGCCCGCGGGCGAGCCCGTTTGCTGCACATGCAAGAACGCCCGGCCGATCATGCTTTTCCGGCCGGGCGCCGGTCGCGCCTTACTTCACCTTCGCGGCTTTCGCGAGCGCGGCGACCGCGCTCTTCGAATCCTGCTGCGAGTTCATGAACTTCGTCACGACGTCGGTGATCGCACCGGCCGTTGCATCGCTCTGCGCCATGCCGTGGGCGAGCGACGGCACGAAGCCGCCCGACTTGATCGCGGTCTGCTCGTCGGCATACGACTTCTTCGCGCAATCGTCGAACTTGTCCATCTTCACGCCGAGGCGCACGGGCACCGAGCCCTTCAGCAGGCTGAACTGCTCCTGGAAGTCCGGCGTCATGATCGTCTTCGCGAGTGCGACCTGGCCCGGCGTCGGGTCCTTCTGGCCCTTCTGCTGGAAGAACACGAACGAGTCGACGTTGAACGTGTACGAGTTCGCGGTGCCCGGCACCGCCGCGCAGATGTAGTCCTTGCCCGCCTTCTTGCCGGCGTTCTCGAACTCGCCCTTCGCCCAGTCGCCCATGAACTGCATGCCGGCCTTGCCGTTGATCACCATCGCGGTCGCGAGGTTCCAGTCGCGGCCGTTGCGGCCGGTGTCGAAGTAGCCCTGGATCTTGCGGACCGTGTCGAACACCGACAGCATCTGCGGCGACGTCAGCGTGGCCTGGTCGAGATCGACGAGCGCCTTCTTGTAGAACGCCGGGCCCTGCGACAGCACGACGTCTTCCCACAGCGTCAGGTCCTGCCACGGCTGGCCGCCCATCGCGACCGGCTGGATGCCGGCGGCCTTCAGCTTGTCGGCGACCGCGAAGAATTCGGGCCAGGTGGTCGGCACCTTCGCGCCGACCTTGTCGAGCGCGGCCTTGTTGATATAGAGCCAGTTCACGCGGTGCACCGAGAACGGTGCGGCGACGGTATGGCCCTTGTACTTGATGATCTTGTCGATTTCCGGCGGCAGGTTCTGCTTCCAGTCGCCGGCAGCGGAATCGATGTTGACGAGCACGCCCTGGTCGGCCCAGTCCTGGATCAGCGGACCCTTGATCTGCGCGGCCGACGGTGCGTCGCCGCTGATCACCTTGGTCTTCAGCGCGGTCATGGCCGCCGCGCCCGCGCCGCCCGCGACCGCGAAGTCCTTCCACACGTAACCCTGCTTCTGCAGGTCGTCCTTCAGCACGCCGACGGCCTTCGACTCGCCGCCCGAGGTCCACCAGTGCAGCACCGTTACGTTCTCGGCCGCCTGCGCCGCCACGGCGCCAGCCATCAGACCCGCGGCGCAGAGCGCGCCCATGATCGAGCGAACTTTCATTACTTATCTCCTCCAGACTGAATCAACTCGTGAGGTTCCCTGACCGGGAACCGGCTTCTTGATAACGACGGGGAAATCGAGCCGCGGGACGCATGCAGCGTACGGGGCCGATGACCGGCCGGGCTCTTACAGAAAGCGTGAATCGAGATTCAACGGCGTGTCTCCTCTTTGTGTTTCTGGCCCGCCGCGATGCCGCGGCGCGAGCCCGGGGCGACGGCGCGCGAACGATGCGCACCGTCAATGTCCGATAACATTCGGCACAAGGCGTTCCCGTAGGCGAAGCTCGCGCAGTTCGTCGACCGCACTTCTTTTTTTCTTCACCCAGGTGCTACCCCTTGCGGCGGATTGTAGTTAAACTACAATTCAGTGTCAAAAATATTTTTATCGCACTACGGATCGCTTCCCAGCACCCCAACCGGCGGAGACACATGCATACCGATTCCAGCTTTACCTTCGTACTTTTCGGCGGCACCGGCGACCTGTCGATGCGCAAGATCCTGCCCGCGCTGTTCGAAGCGCACCGCGGCAACATGCTCGCGGAAAGCGGCCGGATCGTTGCCGTCGCGCGGCACGAATCGGATCGGGCCGGCTATCTCGAGTGGGTCGACACGCACGTGAAGCCGCACGCCGTGAAGGCGGCCGGCAAGGCATTCGACGAAAGCGCGTGGAAGTCCTTCCTCGAGCGCATCGAATACGTGAAGCTCGACCTCGGCCGTGCGGAGGACTACGTCGTGCTGCGCGATGCGGTCGCGCAGCTGCCCGGCATCCGCGTGTTCTATCTCGCGACGGGGCCGTCGCTGTTCGTGCCGATCTGCAAGGCGCTCGCGTCGGTCGGCCTGAACGAGGGCGCGCGCATCGTGCTCGAGAAGCCGCTCGGCTACGACCTGCGCTCGTCGAACGCGATCAACGACGCGGTCGGCGAGATCTTCGCGGAAGACCAGATCTACCGGATCGACCACTACCTCGGGAAGGAACCGGTACAGAACCTGCTCGCGCTGCGCTTCGGCAATGCGCTGTTCGAGCCGCTGTGGCGCCGTGAGTGGGTCGAGAGCATCCAGATCACGATCGCCGAGGAGCTGGGCGTCGAGGCGCGCGGCGATTTCTACGACAATACGGGCGCGCTGCGCGACATGGTGCAGAACCACCTGCTGCAGTTGCTGTCGATCGTCGCGATGGAACCGCCGCACTCGATGGATTCCGACTCGGTGCGCGACGAGAAGCTGCGCGTGCTGCGCGCGCTGAAGCCCGTCGATCCGCGCGACATCGGCAAGGTCGCGGTGCGCGGCCAGTATCATGCGGGCGTGATCAAGGGCGCGCAGGTGCCGGCCTATGCCACCGAGCCGGGCGTGAAGCCCGACAGCCCGACCGAAACCTTCGTCGCGCTGAAGGTCGAGATCGAGAACTGGCGCTGGGCCGGCGTGCCGTTCTTCCTGCGCACCGGCAAGCGTCTGGCCGACCGCGTCGCGGAAATCGTCGTGAACTTCCGTCCGGTGCCGCACTCGGCGCTCGGGCCCACCGCACTGCGCGCCGGCTCGAACCGCCTCGTGATCCGGCTGCAGCCGAACGAGACGATTCGCCTGTACTGCCTCGCGAAGCAGCCCGGCGAAGGGATGAACCTCGCGAGCGTGCACCTCGACCTCGCGTTCGACCAGTTCTTCAAGGAAGGGCAGATGGAGGCGTACCAGCGCCTGCTGCTCGACGTGATCAACGGCCGCCTCGCCCTCTTCGTGCGTCGCGACGAGCAGGAGGCCGCGTGGCGCTGGGTCGAGCCGATCCTGAACGAATGGGCGCGCTCGCTGAAGCCGCCGAAGCCGTACGCGGCGGGCACGTGGGGGCCGGCCGCGGCGAGCGCGATGCTCGCGCAGCACGGCACCTGCTGGCTCGAAGAAGAAAACTGATGCAAACCGTTGCCGTGCGCACCCGCGCGCGGCAACGTGCCCCACGATTCGCACGAATTGAACAGACAAAGCAGTCCGGAGGAGATGTGATCGAGATCCACGCTTTCGACACCCAGGAAGCGCAAAGCGAAGCGCTCGCGCGCGCCGTCGGCGACGCGCTGCGCGCCGCGCTCGCCGGCCCCGCGCGCCCGACGCTCGCGGTGTCCGGCGGCACCAGCCCGCGCCCGTTCCTGCAAACACTGTCGCACGCGGCGCTCGACTGGGCCGGCGTCGACGTCACGCTGGTCGACGACCGCTGGGTGCCGGCGGACGATGCGGCCAGCAACGCGCAGCTCGTGCGCGACACGCTGCTGCAGCACGCGGCAGCCCCTGCCCGCTTCCTGCCGCTCGTCGACACCCGCGCCGCGCTCGACGCGCACGTCGCCGCGCTCAACGCGAACGCCGACTACCGCGTGCCGACCGTCGCCGTGCTCGGCATGGGCGAGGACGGCCACACGGCGTCGATCTTCGCGGACGCGCCCGAATGGGACCACGCGATCGCGACGCCCGAGCGCTTCGTCGCCGTGCATCCCGGCGCCGCGCCGCATGCACGCGTGAGCTTTTCGCTCGATGCGCTGAAGCGCGTCGAGCGGCTCTTCCTGTTGATCGCAGGCAGCCGCAAGCGCGACGTGCTCGACGCCGCGGCCGCCACGCTGCAGAAGAACGCGATTTCCCAACTGGCCAACGACAAGGGGACCCAGCTCGATGTCTACTGGTGCGCAAAGTAAGGCGGTCGTCGCGGGCCAGCATGCCGACGGCCCGCGCCTGCTCGCGGACGTCGGCGGCACCAACGCGCGTTTCGCGCTGGAAACCGGCCCCGGCGAGATCACGCAGATCCGCGTCTATCCCGGCGCCGATTACCCGACCCTCACCGACGCGATCCGCAAGTATCTGAAGGACGTGAAGATCAGCCGCGTGAACCACGCGGCGATCGCGATCGCGAACCCGGTCGACGGCGACCAGGTCACGATGACCAATCACGACTGGAGCTTCTCGATCGAGGCGACGCGTCGCGCGCTCGGCTTCGACACGCTGCTCGTCGTCAACGACTTCACCGCGCTCGCGATGGCGCTGCCCGGCCTGACCGACGCGCAGCGCGTGCAGATCGGCGGCGGCACGCGCCGCCAGAACAGCGTGATCGGGCTGCTCGGGCCCGGCACCGGGCTCGGCGTGTCCGGCCTGATTCCGGCGGACGACCGCTGGATCGCGCTCGGCAGCGAAGGCGGTCACGCGTCGTTCGCGCCGCAGGACGAGCGCGAGGATCTCGTGCTGCAGTACGCGCGCAAGAAGTTTCCGCACGTGTCGTTCGAGCGCGTGTGCGCCGGCCCCGGCATGGAGATCATCTATCGTGCGCTCGCCGCGCGCGACAAGAAGCGCGTCGCCGCGACCGTCGACACGGTCGAGATCGTCGAGCGCGCGCAAGCGGGCGACGCGCTCGCGCTCGAGACGGTCGAATGCTTCTGCGGGATTCTCGGCGCGTTCGCGGGCAGCGTCGCGCTGACGCTCGGCGCGCTCGGCGGCGTGTATATCGGCGGCGGCGTCGCGCTGAAGCTCGGCGAACTGTTCACGCGCTCGTCGTTCCGCGCGCGCTTCGAGGCGAAGGGCCGGTTCACGCAATATCTCCAGAACATCCCGACCTACCTGATCACCGCCGAATATCCGGCGTTCCTCGGGGTGTCGGCGATCCTCGCGGAGCAGTTGTCGAACCGTTCGGGCGGTGCATCGTCGGCCGTATTCGAGCGGATCCGCCAGATGCGCGACGCGCTGACGCCGGCCGAGCGTCGCGTCGCCGATCTCGCGCTGAACCATCCGCGCTCGATCATCAACGACCCGATCGTCGACATCGCGCGCAAGGCCGACGTGAGCCAGCCGACCGTGATCCGCTTCTGCCGCTCGCTCGGCTGCCAGGGGCTGTCGGACTTCAAGCTGAAGCTCGCGACCGGCCTCACCGGCACGATTCCGATGAGCCACAGCCAGGTGCATCTCGGCGACACGGCCACCGACTTCGGCGCGAAGGTGCTCGACAACACGGTGTCCGCGATCCTGCAGCTGCGCGAACACCTGAACTTCGAGCACGTCGAGAACGCGATCGAGATCCTGAACGGCGCGCGCCGCATCGAGTTCTACGGGCTCGGCAACTCGAACATCGTCGCGCAGGACGCGCACTACAAGTTCTTCCGCTTCGGGATTCCGACGATCGCGTACGGCGACCTGTACATGCAGGCCGCATCGGCCGCGCTGCTCGGCAAGGGCGACGTGATCGTCGCGGTGTCGAAGTCGGGACGCGCGCCGGAGCTGCTGCGCGTGCTCGAGGTCGCGATGCAGGCCGGTGCGAAGGTGATCGCGATCACGTCGAGCAACACGCCGCTCGCGAAGCGCGCGACCGTCGCGCTCGAGACCGATCACATCGAGATGCGCGAATCGCAGTTGTCGATGATCTCGCGGATCCTGCATCTGCTGATGATCGACATCCTCGCGGTCGGCGTCGCGATCCGGCGCGCGTCGACCAACGGCGAGCTGCCGGAAGCCGTCGCACAGGCCCGCGCACGGGCCAACGACGACGAAACGGCCGACGTGCTCGACTGGCTGAGCCACGGCGCGTCGCCGGCGGCGAAGGACGTCGCGCGGGACTGATGCCCGACACGGTACGGCGGCTGCCGCTTTCCGCCCGCCCGAAAAAAACGCCACCGACGCATCGCGCGGTGGCGTTTTTTCATGCCGCGGCCGCTGCCGTGTCGGCTCAGGCGCCGGCGTTCACCGGCCGGCCATGCCAGCGCAGCACGAGGTAGCGGCCGGCGAAACACAGCACGCCGGTGACGCCGATCGTCACGCCCATCGCGAACGGCGTGCCGTCCGCGAGTGCACCGATCGCGACGCTCGCGATCGCGCCGAGCGCGAGCTGCATCGCGCCGAACACGGCCGCCGACGCGCCCGCGTTGTGCGGATAGCGATGCATCAGGTCGGTCGTGCAGTTCGCGGACAGGATCCCGACCACGCCGACCACGAAGAACAGGCACACGACGATCGACCACAGCCCGCCCCACCCCGTCAGCGCGACGAGCGCGACCGCGAGCGATGCGATGCAGCTCACGAGCGACGCGGCCGCGATGATGCGCAGCGAGCCGATGCGGCCGACGAGCCGCGTGTTCGTGAAGTTGCCGATCATGATGCCGACCACGTTCAGGCCGAACAGCAGCCCGTAGTGCTGCGGAGACACGTGGAAATACTCGATGTACACGAACGGTGTCGCGGTGATGTACGAGAACATCGATGCGAACGCCATCCCGCCGCACAGCATGTGCCCCCACGCGACGGGGTCGGACAGGATGCGCCCGTACGACGCGAACGACGCGAGCACGGCCGCGCTCTTGCGCCGCTCCTTCGGCCAGGTTTCGGGCACGCGCAGGTACGCGGTCGCCGCGCACACCGCGCCGAACACCGCCAGCACGACGAACACGCCGCGCCAGCCCGAGAAGCGCAGGATCTGCCCGCCGATCAACGGCGCGAGCAGCGGCCCGACCGCGGTGACGATCGCGACCATCGACAGCACCTTCGCCGCGTCGGTCGGCTCGTGCGCATCGCGCGCGATCGCACGCGACAGCACCGACGCCGCGCCGGCGCCGAGCGCCTGCAGGAAGCGCACGACGATCAGCATGTCGATCGAGTTCGATACGAAGCAGCCGATGCTCGCGAGCGTGAACAGCGCGATGCCGCCGAGCAGCACCGGCCGGCGGCCCCACGTGTCGGACAGCGGACCGTACAGCAGCATGCCGACCGAGAAGCCGGCCATGAAGCTCGTCAGCGTGCGCTGCGCGGCGCCGGGACTCACCGAGAAGCCGGCGGCGATCGACGGCAGGCTCGGCAGGTACATGTCGGTGGCAATCGGCCCGCAGGCGGCGAGCGCGCCGAGCAACAGGATCAGCCGGGCATCGGGCCGGCGCCGGACGACGTGGGACATGGGTATCCGGAATGGAGGCCCGCGCGCATCGGGGCGCGCGTGGCGGTGAAGACGGGAGGCCGCGCCGCGGACGGCGCTCAGGTCCATGATTGTACGCGCAACTTTTTCGCGTGCCGCCGGCCGGGTGCCGCGCACGGCCGGAACGCGCCGTGCGGCCGAGGTCGCACGGGATCGCGCGCGGATTCGATTAAGCTTGCGGCTCCCCGCTTCTCTTGTCTGACCCAATCGACGCACCACCGAACCGATGACCGCCTTCCTGCTGATCTGGAGCCCCAAGAAATGGCCGTGGCCCGAGCTGCCCGACGTCGCCGCGCACGTGAAGGCCGGCGAGGCCGTGCATGACGTGTGGGGCTGCGGCTTCGCGCGCGGCATCCTGCCGGGCGACCGTGTGTTCCTGCACCGCGTCGCGAAGGAGCCGAAGGGCGTGTTCGGCTCGGGCTATGTGACGCGCGCGCCCTACGAGGTGCCCGACCCGGCGACCAAACGCGGCTACCGGCTGTGCATCGACTTCGTCTACGACTGGCTGGTCGACGCCCACCAGGACGTCGTGATCCCGCGCGACGCGCTGCGCGTGCATCCCTACTCGGTGCAGACCTGGGACGCGCAGTCCTCCGGCACGTCGATCAAGCCGATGGTCGAGGGCCCGCTCGAGAAGCGCTGGGCCGAGCTGACCGGCAAGCGCAAGCCGCCGCGATAAACGGGCCGGAAGCGGGCCGGAAGCGGGCCGGATCGACCGCGCGCCGATCGCGCCGGCCAATCCCCCACGCGCCGAAAGGCCGCAGACCCGGCCGCGGGCCCGCCAGGCGCGTCTCCGGTACAATCAGACGATCGTTCCGCCCAGGCGCCGCGGCCCGTGCCCAGGCCCCCGCGCCCTTCTCTCGCAGGTTTCGCACATGTCCAACAATCAGATCCTCTTCGAACGCGCCCAGAAGACCATTCCGGGCGGCGTCAACTCGCCGGTGCGCGCCTTCCGTTCGGTCGGCGGCACGCCGCGCTTCGTCGCGCGCGCACAGGGCCCGTACTTCTGGGATGCCGACGGCAAGCAGTACATCGACTACATCGGCTCGTGGGGGCCGATGATCGTCGGCCACGTCCACCCGGAAGTGCTGTCGGCCGTGCAGAACGTGCTCGCCGACGGCTTCTCGTTCGGCGCGCCGACCGAGGCGGAAATCGAGATCGCCGAGGAAATCTGCAAGCTCGTGCCGTCGATCGAGCAGGTGCGGATGGTGTCGAGCGGCACCGAGGCCACGATGAGCGCGCTGCGTCTCGCGCGCGGCTTCACGGGCCGCAGCCGCATCGTCAAGTTCGAGGGCTGCTACCACGGCCACGCGGACAGCCTGCTGGTCAAGGCCGGCTCGGGCCTGCTGACGTTCGGCAACCCGACGTCGGCCGGTGTGCCCGCCGACATCGCGAAGCACACGACCGTCCTCGAATACAACAACGTCGCCGCGCTGGAAGAAGCGTTCGGCGCGTTCGGCGACGAGATCGCCGCGGTGATCGTCGAGCCCGTCGCGGGCAACATGAACCTCGTGCGCGGCACGCCCGAATTCCTGAACGCGCTGCGTGCGCTGTGCACGAAGCACGGCGCCGTGCTGATCTTCGACGAGGTGATGTGCGGTTTCCGCGTCGCGCTCGGCGGCGCGCAGGCGTACTACGGGATCACGGCCGACCTCACCTGCCTCGGCAAGGTGATCGGTGGCGGGATGCCGGCTGCCGCGTTCGGCGGCCGCCGCGACATCATGGCCCACCTCGCGCCGCTCGGCGGCGTGTACCAGGCCGGCACGCTGTCGGGCAACCCGATCGCGGTCGCCGCGGGCCTGAAGACGCTGCAACTGATCCAGGCGCCCGGCTTCTACGACGCGCTCACCGCGCAAACCAGGCGCCTCGCCGACGGCCTCGCGGCCGAAGCGCGCGCGGCCGGCGTGCCGTTCGCGGCCGACTCGATCGGCGCGATGTTCGGCCTGTACTTCGCCGAGCGCGTGCCGACCAGCTTCGCGGAAGTCACGCAGAGCGACACCGGGCGCTTCAACCGCTTCTTCCACCTGATGCTCGACGAAGGCGTGTACTTCGCACCGTCCGCCTACGAGGCCGGCTTCGTGTCGAGCACGCACGACGACGCGGTGATCGACGCGACGCTCGCGGCCGCGCGCCGCGCATTCGCGGCGCTGGCCGCCTGACCCGGGTCCGCACGCATGTTCTCGGATACCGATTTCGCCCACATGCAGCGCGCGCTGACGCTCGCGGCGCGCGGCATGTATACGACCGCGCCGAACCCGCGCGTCGGCTGCGTGATCGTCAAGGACGGCGACGTGATCGGCGAAGGCTTCACGCAGCCGGCCGGCCAGGACCACGCGGAAGTCCAGGCGCTGAAGGACGCGCGCGCGCGCGGCCATGACGTCGCCGGCGCGACCGTGTACGTGACGCTCGAGCCGTGCAGCCACTTCGGCCGCACGCCGCCGTGCGCGAACGCGCTGATCGACGCGCGCGTCGCAAAGGTCGTCGCGGCGATGGAAGACCCGAATCCGCAGGTGTCGGGGCGCGGCCTCGGGATGCTGCGCGACGCGGGCATCGACGTGCGCTGCGGGCTGCTCGCGAACGAAGCGGGCGAACTGAACATCGGCTTCGTGTCGCGGATGACGCGCGGCCGTCCGTGGGTGCGGATGAAGACGGCCGCGTCGCTCGATGCTCGCACCGCGCTGCCGTCCGGCGAAAGCCAGTGGATCACCGGCGAGGCCGCGCGCCTCGACGGCCACGCATGGCGCGCGCGCGCGTGCGCGATCCTCACCGGGATCGGCACCGTGCGCCAGGACAACCCGCTGCTGACCGTGCGCGGTATCGACACGCCGCGCCAGCCGCAGCGCGTGCTGGTCGACAGCCGCCTCGACCTGCCGCTCGATGCGCGCCTGCTCGAAGGCGCGCCGCTGCTGATCTTCTGCGGGCGGCTCGATGCCGCCGGCGAAGTGCGCGCGAACGTGCTGAAGTCGCGCGGCGCGGAAATCGTGCCGCTCGCGAACGCGCACGGCAAGGTCGACCTGCCCGCGATGCTGGCGGCGCTCGGCGCGCGCGGCGTCAACGAGCTGCATGTCGAGGCCGGCCACAAGCTGAACGGCTCGCTGCTGCGCGAGCAGTGCGTCGACGAGCTGCTGGTCTATCTCGCGCCGAGCCTGCTCGGCAGCGACGCGGCCGGCATGTTCGACCTCGCGGCGCCGGCGAGCCTCGACGCCCGCACGCGGCTCGCGTTCCACAGCGTCGAGCGGATCGGCGACGATCTGCGGATCCTGGCGCGACTCGCGCCGCCCCCCGCCCCTCATTGAACGGAGCCGTCACGATGTTTACCGGAATTGTCGCGGCCGTCGGCCGCATCGAATCGATCAACCCGCTCGGCGCGTCGCCCGATGCCGGCGTGCGGCTGACCGTGCAGGCCGGCGGGCTCGACCTCGCCGATGTCGCGCTCGGCGACAGCATCGCGATCCAGGGCGCGTGCATGACGGTGATCGAAAAGACCGGCACCGGATTCGACGTCGACGTATCGCGCGAAAGCCTGAACCGCACGGTCGGCCTCGCGCAACCCGGCGAAGTGAACCTCGAGAAGGCGCTGCGCGCGCACGACCGCCTCGGCGGGCACATCGTGTCGGGCCACGTCGACGGCCTCGGCACCGTGACGCGCTTCGCGCCGGTCGGCGAATCGCACGAGCTGCGGATCGTCGCGCCGCGCGCGCTCGGCCGCTATCTCGCGTACAAGGGCTCGATCACGGTCAACGGCGTGAGCCTGACCGTCAACACGGTCGACGATCGCGCCGACGGCTGCGAATTCTCGATCAACCTGATCCCGCATACGGTCGAGGTCACGACGCTGCGTCACGTGAAGGCCGGCGACCAGGTCAATCTCGAAATCGACATGATCGCGCGGTACGTGGAGCGGATGATGTCGGCATCGCAGGGCGTGCATCAGGACTGATCGGGCGGTTGCGCCCCTGGATAGGGAATGGCGGCCGGCGGTTCGCCCCGACACCTGGCCGGATGGCCAACGACGCGCACGGGTCATCCCGTCGCGCTAAGATGCAACGGCAGCGGTTTCGGCGCCGCGACGCACGGTGCGCCGTGTACCGGCCGCCGCCTTCCGGCTGCCCCCTTTTCATCCAGGAGTCGTCCCCATGTCCATCTCGATGTACCAGGCTTCGCTGCCCGTCCTGATCCGCGGCCTCACCAACCTGCAGCACATCCTCGGCAAGGCGCAGGCGCATGCGGCCGAGAAGCAGATCGACCCGTCGGTGTTCATCGGTGCACGCCTCTATCCGGACATGCTGCCGCTCGTCCGCCAGGTCTACATCGCGACCGACACGGCCAAGGGCTGCGCCGCGCGGCTCGCCGGCGTCGACATCCCGAGCTACCCGGACGTCGAGCAGACGTTCGACGAACTCCATGCGCGCATCCAGAAGACGATCGACTACCTGAAAGGCTTCGATGCCGCGCAGATCGACGGCAGCGAAGCGCGCCAGATCGTGCTCAAGATGCGCGTCGGCCCGATCGAGTTCACCGGGCAGTCGTACCTGCTGAACTTCGTGCTGCCCAACTTCTTCTTCCACGTGACGACGGCGTACGACATCCTGCGTCACAGCGGCGTCGAACTCGGCAAGCTCGACTACCTCGGCGGCCGCAACGAGCACGCGTGACGCACGGCCGGGCCCATGCCGGCCTGCGGCCACCCGTCTCCGGGCGGGCCGCAGGCCTGCCTCGCAGGCCGGTCGCAGCGCGTTTCGGCGCGCTCGCCGGCCGCGCGCAGCCGGTGCCAGCCGAAACGCGGTCAGGCTGGCGTAAAATACGCACTTTCCTCTTTCTCGCCCCCTTATGACGCTCGCCTCCACGCTCGACATCATCGCGGAGTTGAAAGCCGGCCGGATGGTGATCCTGGTCGACGAAGAAGACCGCGAAAACGAAGGCGACCTCGTGATCGCCGCCGAATTCGTCACGCCGGAAGCGATCAACTTCATGGCCAGGTACGGCCGCGGCCTGATTTGTCTGACGTTGACGCAGGAACGCTGCAAGCAGCTGCACCTGCCGCTGATGACCTACCGCAACGGCACCCAGTACGGCACCGCGTTCACGGTCAGCATCGAAGCGGCCGAAGGCGTGACGACCGGCATCTCGGCCGCCGATCGCGCGCACACGATCGCCACGGCGGTCGCGCACGACGTCCGTCCCGAGCACATCGTGCAGCCGGGCCACGTGTTCCCGATCATGGCGCAGCCGGGCGGCGTGCTCGTGCGCGCCGGCCACACCGAGGCCGGCTGCGACTTCACCGCGCTCGCCGGGCTCACGCCGGCCGCGGTGATCTGCGAGGTCATCAAGGACGACGGCACGATGGCGCGCCTGCCCGACCTGCTCGAGTTCGCGAAGGAACACGGCCTGAAGATCGGCACGATCGCCGACCTGATCCAGTACCGCAGCCGCACCGAATCGATCATCGAGCGGATCGCCGAGCGCACGATGCAGACCGCGCACGGCACGTTCCGCGCGGTGTTGTACCGCGACCAGCCGAGCGGCTCGCCGCACATCGCGCTGGTGCGCGGCACGCCGTCGCCCGACGTCGATACGCCCGTGCGCGTGCACGAGCCGCTGTCGGTCCTCGACCTGCTCGAGACGAGCATCTCGACGCACTCGTGGACGCTCGACGCGGCGATGCGCGACATCGCGGAACGCGACCTCGGCGTGATCGTGCTGCTCAACTGCGGCGACACGAAGGAACATCTGATCGACGTCTTCAAGGCGTTCGACGAGGAAGAAAAGGCCGCTGCGCTGAAGCGCCGGCCGGTCGATTTCAAGACGTTCGGCATCGGCGCGCAGATCCTGCGCGATGTCGGCGTCGGCAAGATGCAGGTGCTGTCGAATCCGCGCAAGCTGGGCAGCATGTCCGGCTACGGCCTCGAAGTCACGGGCTTCATTCCGATGCCCGGCGGCGAAGCCAAGTCCTGCCCGGCGTCCAACGCGTAACCCGCCACGACGCTTTCGCCCTATAACCGTTCATCCACACCACGGACCAGATCATGGAAATCGGACAATACCAACCGAATCTCGAAGGCGACGGCCTGCGTATCGGCATCGTGCAATCCCGCTTCAACGAACCCGTCTGCAACGGCCTCGCCGATGCGTGCGTCGAGGAACTCGAGCGCCTCGGCGTCTCCGGTGAAGACGTGCTGCTCGTGTCGGTGCCCGGCGCGCTGGAAATCCCGCTCGCGCTGCAGAAGCTCGCGGAAAGCGGCCAGTTCGACGCACTGATCGCGCTCGGCGCGGTGATCCGCGGCGAGACGTACCACTTCGAACTCGTGTCGAACGAAAGCGGCGCGGGCATCACCCGCATCGGCCTCGACTTCAACCTGCCGATCGCGAACGCGGTCCTGACGACCGAAAACGACGAGCAAGCTGTCGCGCGCATGACCGAAAAGGGTCGTGACGCCGCACGCGTCGCGGTCGAGATGGCCAACCTGACGATGGCACTCGACCAGCTCGGCGACGACGAGGACGAGGACGAAGAAGAAGACGAAGACGACGAAGAGGAGCGCGCATGAAGAAGAGCGCCCGCCGACAATCGCGCGAGCTGGCGACGCAGGGCCTGTATCAGTGGCTGCTGTCGAACGCGGCCTCCGGCGAGATCGACGCGCAACTGCGCGGCGCGCTCGGTTACGACAAGGCCGACAAGGAGCTGCTCGACGCGATCCTGCACGGCGTGATTCGCGAGCATGCAACGCTCGTCGAAGCCCTCACGCCGTCGCTGGACCGTCCGGTCGACCAGCTGTCGCCGGTCGAACGCGCCGTGCTGCTGATCGCGACGTTCGAGCTCACGCATCATGTCGAAACGCCGTACCGCGTGATCATCAACGAAGCAGTCGAACTCGCGAAGACGTTCGGCGGCTCCGACGGCTACAAGTACGTCAACGGCGTGCTCGACAAGCTCGCCGCGAAGCTGCGCCCCGCCGAAACGCAGGCGCGCCGCAACGGCTGATTCCGCAGTTGGACGGGCGCGCAAGCGCCCGTTTTTCGTTCCCCCTCCTCCTCCCCGCTCCGCCCGACCGATGAATACCACCGCCGATTCGCTCGTCACGCTCGCCGCACGCGTCGACGCGATCCAGCCCTTCTACGTGATGGAATTGATGAAGGAGGCACAGCGGCTCGAGTCCTCCGGGCGCGATGTTATCCACATGGGCATCGGCGAACCGGACTTCACCGCGCCGGAGCCCGTCGTCGAGGCGGCGGCTGCCGCGTTGCGCCGCGGCGTCACGCAGTACACGAGCGCGCTCGGCATCGCGCCGCTGCGCGAAGCGATCGCCGCGCACTACGCGCGCGCCTACGGCCTCACGATCAGCCCGGAGCGGATCGTCGTGACGGCCGGTGCGTCGGCCGCGCTGCTGCTCGCGTGCCTCGCGCTCGTCGGCCGCGACGACGAGGTGCTGATGCCCGACCCGTCGTATCCGTGCAACCGGCACTTCGTCGCGGCGGCCGAAGGCCGCCCGGTGCTCGTGCCGAGCGGCCCGGAAGCGCGCTTCCAGCTCACCGCGGACGACGTCCGCACGCGCTGGGGCAGCCGCACGCGCGGCGTGCTGCTCGCGTCGCCGTCGAACCCGACCGGCACGTCGCTCGAGCCGGACGAACTGAAGCGGATCGTCGAAGCCGTGCGCACACGCGGCGGCTTCACGATCGTCGACGAGATCTACCAGGGGCTCAGCTATGACGCGGCGCCCGTGTCGGCGCTGTCATACGGCGACGATGTCGTCACCGTCAACAGCTTCTCGAAGTACTTCAGCATGACCGGCTGGCGGCTCGGCTGGCTGGTCGTGCCGCCCGCGCTCGTGAGCACGTTCGAAAAGCTGTCGCAGAACCTGTTCATCTGCCCGTCCGCGCTCGCGCAGCACGCGGCGCTCGCGTGCTTCGAACCGGCGGCGCTCGACATCTACGAGGCGCGCCGCCTCGAATTCAAGCGTCGCCGCGACTTCATCGCGCCGGCGCTCGAACGGCTCGGCTTCACGGTGCCCGTGATGCCGGACGGCGCGTTCTACGTGTATGCGCACTGCGGCGGCGTCGCCCATCCGGCGGCCGGCGACAGCGCCGCGCTCACGCAGGCGATGCTGCACGACGCGGGCGTCGTGCTGGTGCCGGGCATGGATTTCGGCGTGCATGCGCCGCGCGACTATATCCGGCTGTCCTATGCGACCGCCTACTCGCGCCTCGAAGAGGCCGTCGAGCGGCTCGCGACGCTGTTCGGCCAGCACTGACACGTCCCGACGACCGGCCTTCCCGGCCGGCGCGCCGGGCCATTCCTTCCGCACAAAAAGAAAAGGCACCCGAAATCGGGTGCCTTCTGGCTGTGGCCTGGCCGGAACCGCGGGACCCGCGCGACGTTAAGCGCCGAGTTCCGAGTGATCGCCGTGCGCCTGCTTCGCGGTGTCGACGCTTGCGTCGTCCTGCTGCGGCGCGCCCTTCGGCGCGGCAACGGCCTTCGCGGCGATCGGCTGTGCGGTGTCGAGCGTCGCGTGCACGCGCTTCGTGCCGCCTGCCGCTGCCGTCACGGCCGCGGTGACGATCGGCTTCGCCGGCTGGGCCGGCGCCTGCGGCGCATTGACCGGCACGCTGCGACCGTGCGCGACGTCGCGCAGGCGGCCACGCTCGGCCATGACCTTCGAGCCGTACACGGTGTCGTCCGGATTGGTCGAACCGTTGTACATACGCAGGCCGTTCGCAAGCGAGCCGCCGCGGGCGATACAGTCCTTCAGCACGAGCGCGCCGACCTGCAGGTTCGCGAGCGGTTGCAGCGCGGTGTCGGTACCGCCGAAATATTCGAACTTGTCGGAATGGACCTTCGACATGACCTGCATCAGGCCTTGCGCGCCGACGCCGCTTTCCGCGTACGGGTTGAAGCCCGATTCGATCGCCATCACGGACAGCAGCAGCAGCGGATCGAGGCCGACGTCGTGGCCGGTCTGGAACGCGGCCTTGACGAGCTGGCCGAGCGGCTCCTGGGCGACCCGGTAACGGCGCGACAGGTAGGTGGCGACGAGCGCCTGCTGGCGGTTCGACGCGAGCGCACGATCGTCGCGCGCATCGGCCGGGACCCGCTGGGTCGGGATCAGTTTCGCGAGCGCGACGGGCGACGGGCCGTTGCGGGCCGGATCGGACGCATCGTTCTGCGCGGCGGTTTCCGGTGCGACGTCGAGACCGACGGCGAGCGCATCCGTTTCGGGGGCGTCTTCCTGCTGCGGCTGCGCGCCGGCGGGCGCGAAGTTCGGCAGCGGATGGCCGGTCAGCAGACGGGCCGGACCGGCCTGCACGGCCGCGGATACGACCGGCATCAGCTTCGCGGCGAGGTTCCCGCGCACGGTCGGCAGCAGCCACAGGGCAAGTGCGACCGCGACAGCGAAACAGCCGACAACGCTGAATAAATGGTGACTGACACGCGTCCCGCGACGCAGCATGTTGCGCACGATTTGTGCATGCTGCTGACTGGGACGCCACGATAACCAAGCGTTCATTCAGATCATCTCCCATGAACATGACTCGTGCGGCTCGCTCGGCTCGATGGCGAGACAGAAAACGCGCCGCGGAATCACGACGCCGCACGCCTTGGTTGGGACGTGCAAGCATCGGGGAAACGGTATAAGTACCGTTCGAGGCCACGGTGTAAGAGGGCCGGCACCTTCGCACACTGGGCGAGGCGGGCATACGCGGTGGCACCCACGCAAAAAACCAGCGTCTGGTGGCGCTGGCTGGGACTACGACAAAGGCCGTCGAATACGCCGTGCAGGTTTCGGCGGACGGTGACGCGCTGCGTCAAAGATCGGTGATTGGCGGCTCGAAGCCTTTTACCCTGCAACCAATGTGAGCGGATTCTAGCAGGGTTTTATAGATCGTCAACACTATAAAACCTTCAAATTATAACAAAAAGTAATTTTGAACCGCCCTTCAGATCGCGAGCCCCCTGCCGTAGGGGCTCTGCGCGCGGTCGACTTTTTTCTCCGCCGGGCGTGCGCGCGGCGGCCCGGGTAAAATCGTCGGTCGATTCGGGGCCGCAGCCGGCCGCTGCGCCCGCCCATCGCTGCCCGCCTTGCGGGCGGCCCGGACCTTCCTCATGAAATACAAAGACTTACGCGATTTCATCCAGCGCCTCGAGGCGCTCGGCGAACTGCGGCGCGTCACGCAACCCGTGTCGCCCGTGCTCGAAATGACCGAGCTGTGCGACCGCGTGCTGCGCGCCGGCGGCCCGGCGCTGCTGTTCGCAGCGCCGCCCGGCCATGCGTTCCCGGTGCTCGGCAACCTGTTCGGCACGCCGCGCCGCGTCGCACTCGGGATGGGTGTCGATGCGGGCGACGACGCCGCGCTCGGCTCGCTGCGCGACCTCGGGCGGCTGCTGTCCGCGCTCAAGGAGCCGGATCCGCCGAAGAGCCTGAAGGACGCCGGCAAGCTGCTGTCGCTCGCGAAGGCCGTGTGGGACATGGCGCCGAAATCGGTGTCGTCGCCGCCGTGCCAGGAGATCGTCCGGGAAGGCGCCGACGTCGACCTGAACCAGCTGCCGATCCAGACCTGCTGGCCCGGCGACGCGGGGCCGCTCGTCACCTGGGGCCTCACGGTCACGCGCGGGCCGAACAAGCCGCGCCAGAACCTCGGCATCTACCGCCAGCAGCTGATCGGCCGCAACAAGCTGATCATGCGCTGGCTCGCGCATCGCGGCGGTGCGCTGGACTTCCGTGAATTCGCGCTGCAGAACCCCGGCAAGCCGTATCCGGTCGCGGTCGTGCTCGGCGCGGATCCGGCCACGACGCTCGGCGCGGTGACGCCGGTGCCGGATTCGCTGTCCGAGTATCAGTTCGCCGGCCTGCTGCGCGGCAGCCGCACCGAGCTCGCGAAGTGCCTGACGCCCGGCGTCGACACGCTGCAGGTGCCCGCCCGCGCGGAGATCGTGCTCGAAGGCTTCATCTATCCGCAGGAAGGCGCGCCCGCCCCCGCCCCGACCGGCGCACCGCCGCGGCCGGCCGGCAACGCGTCGGCCGCGTACGAGCACGCGCTCGAAGGCCCGTACGGCGACCACACCGGCTACTACAACGAGCAGGAGTGGTTCCCGGTGTTCACCGTCGAGCGCATCACGATGCGCCGCGACGCGATCTATCACTCGACCTATACGGGCAAGCCGCCCGACGAGCCGGCCGTGCTCGGCGTCGCGCTCAACGAGGTGTTCGTGCCGCTGCTGCAGAAGCAGTTCACCGAGATCACCGACTTCTACCTGCCGCCGGAAGGCTGCAGCTACCGGATGGCCATCGTCCAGATGAAGAAGAGCTACGCCGGCCATGCGAAGCGCGTGATGTTCGGCGTGTGGAGCTTCCTGCGGCAGTTCATGTATACGAAGTTCATCGTGGTCGTCGACGAGGACGTGAACATCCGCGACTGGAACGAGGTGATCTGGGCGATCACGACGCGCGTCGACCCCGTGCGCGACACCGTGATGGTCGACAGCACGCCGATCGACTATCTCGATTTCGCGTCGCCCGTCGCGGGCCTCGGCTCGAAGATGGGACTCGACGCGACCAACAAGTGGCCCGGCGAGACGAACCGCGAATGGGGCCGCCCGATCGAGATGGACGCCGCCGTGAAGGCGCGCGTCGACCGCCTCTGGCAGGAGATCGGACTGTAAGTCCGCGCGCTGAACGCACCCGACAAGAACGACGATGAGCTTCCCCCCCGCCTCGATGCTGTCCGACGGATTCTTCCTGTCGCTGTCGCTGTGTCTCGACATCGGCCTCGTCAACGTCGCGATGCTGTCGCTGACGCTGTCGCACGGCTTCCGGCCGGGCTTCTGGCTCGGCGTCGGCTCGTGCGTCGGCGATCTCGTCTACGCGGCGCTCGCGCTCGCGGGGATGGCCGTGCTGCTGCAGTTCGAGGCCGTGCGCTGGATCGTCTGGATCGGCGGCGGTGCGGTGCTGCTGTTCCTCACGTGGAAGATGGCGCGCGAAGCGCTCGTGCCGGCCGATAACGCCGACGACGGCGATGCGGACGACGCGCCGCAGCCGCGTGCCAGCGCGCGGCGCAGCTTCATGCGCGGCATGCTGCTCGCGATGTCGTCGCCGAGTGCGATCCTGTGGTTCGCGGCGGTCGGCGGCGCGCTGATCGCGAAAGCCGGCGCGACCACGCCGGCGACGGCGTCGGTGTTCCTGTCCGGCTTCTTCCTCGGCGGTCTCGCGTGGACGCTCTTCATGTGCACGCTCGCGAGCCAGGGCCGCAAGCGCGCGGGTGCGGGGCTGATGCGCGCGTGTCACGTCGCGTCGGCGCTGCTGTTCGCGTATTTCTCGTACAGCGTGATCGTCGGCGGCTATCGCGACCTGATTGCCCACGCGGTGTGACCGCCACGCACCGAACCACCGCCCGAATGAAAAACGGCGCAACGTCCCTCGCGGGGCGTTGCGCCGTTTTGCCGCGCGCGGTCAGGCCGCGCGGGACGCGTCAACGACGCCAGTAGCCGTGGTGACCCCAGCCGCCGTAACCGTGACGCCAGTACGGACGGCCGTAGTAGCCGCCGACGACCACGGGAGGCGGTGCGTAGTATGCCGGCGCCGGCGCGTAATACACGGGCGGGGGCGGCGGTGCGTAGTACACGGGCGGCGGCGCTGCATAAACGGGATACGCGGGTGCGACCGGGATACCGATGCCGACCCCGATCGACACGTGAGCCTGCGCGGCGCTCGCGGCACCCAGGCCCAGCGCGGCGGCGGCGATGAACGGAATGAGCTTTTTCACTTCGATTCTCCTGCTGGAGCGGTAATTTATGCGCTCCTGTCGGCAACGGCGGGCATGCACGTCGCATGGAAGCAATGTAGCGAAAACCCGCCCCACGCGTATCGCGCATTTGTTGCAAATTGCAATTCCACGCGGCTGCAGCCACCGCGCGGCGCGGCTGTGCGGATCCTCGACATCCCTTGCCGGTCGCGCGATTCCGTCCGACCAGTGAAATCGCGACACATCGACCGGTCAGTCTTACCGGATCCGATACGTGCGGCGGAGATGCTTCCGTAATGAACGATTACAAATTTGAGACAAGACGCCGACAATTCAAGACGGACGCGGCCGCCGCGTGATTCGGGGCCGGATCATGGGGTCGTCATCGGGCGGCGCAACCGCCGCGCGAATTGACCGGTTCCCTGCGTCGAACGCCGCCGTCCGAGTCGTACCCGCCCGCCGCCACCCACCTGCGACCGCCCGGTCGTTCCTGCGATACTGGCGGCTGCTCCGTTTTCGCTCGTGACCCGCCATGTCCCTCCCCGACCTTCCCCGTCTCGGCTTCATCGGCGCCGGCCGCCTGGCGCGCTGCCTTACCCTGCGTTTCGCGGCGGCCGGCTTTCCGGTCGTCGCGATCGCGAGCCGCACGGCGGAATCGGCCACGGCACTCGCCGCGCGCATCGCCGGCTGCCGGGCGGTCGACACGCCGCAGCAGGTCGTCGACGCCGCCGACCTGATCTTCCTCACCGTGCCCGACGACCATCTCGCGTCGACCAGCGCAGCGCTGCGGTTCGACCCGGCGCGCGCGGCAAGCCAGGCGCTCGTCCACTGCAGCGGCGCGTCGGCGGTCGAGCTGCTCGATCCGGCAAAACGGCAAGGCGCGGCCACGGGCGGCTTCCATCCGCTCTACCTGTTCGGCGGCACGGACGCCGATCTCGCCCGCATCGACGGCTGCTCGGTCACGCTCGAAGCCGACGGCGCGCTGCACGCGACGCTGCTGCGACTGGCTGCCGCACTCGGCTGCCATCCGCTGTCGATTCCGGCCGGCGGCCGGATGCTCTATCACGCGGCCGCGCATTACGCGGCGAGCTTCGCGCTATGCGGGCTGTCGGAAGCGGTCGAGCTGTGGCGCGGCCTCGGCTTCGACGAGGAAGCCGCGTTGCGCGCACTGCTGCCGATGCTCGCCGGCACGATCGAGACCGCGCGCGACAAGGGCCTCGCGAACGCACTCGCGGGCCCGGTGTCGCGCGGCGACACCGGCATCGTCGAGCGTCAGCTCGCGCTGCTCGAGGCGCGCGGCGGCGACCACGCGACGCTGTATGCGCTGATGACCCGCCGGGCGGTCGCGCTCGCGGCCAGGCGCGCCGCGCCGCCGGCCGCGCTGCCGGCGCTCGCGCAGGCCGTCGAAGCGTCGCTCGGGCGCACGACCGGGCACCCCTCCCCGCCGCGGGACGAGGCGTGATAAGGTGTCGGCCGATGCGCCGCCATCCGGCGTTGGCGGCCGCACGCTACTCGACTGTATAAAAAGGATGCCAACGATGTTCGGCGAGATCGCCCGTTTTCTGCTCAATACCGTCTTCACGCTGTTCGGCGCCGCGCTGATCCTGCGCGTCTGGATGCAGGCCGTCCGCGTGCCGCCGTACAACCCCGTCACGCAGGCCGTGCTGCAGGCGACCAACTGGCTCGTGCTGCCGCTGCGCCGCGTGATCGCGGGCGTGCGCGGCATCGACTGGGCGTGCGTCGTCGCCGCCCTCCTCACCGCGCTCGTCTATGTGGTGCTGATGGTCGTGATGGCCGGCTTCGATCCGGCCTCGGTGATCGCGACGCTCGTCGTGGTCGCGCTGCTCACGGTCGTGAAGTGGGCGCTCAATCTCGTGATCTGGATGACGATCCTGATGGCGCTGCTGTCGTGGCTCAATCCGCGCTCGCCGGCGATGCCGATCCTGTACCAGCTCACCGCGCCGTTCCTGAACCCGCTGCGCCGCGTGATCCCGAACCTCGGCGGCATCGACCTGTCGCCGATCCTGCTGTTCGTGATCGTGCAGGTGTTGCTGATGATCGTCACGCGCGCCGCCGTGTCGCTGACGATGTTCGGCATCTGACGTGTCGCGCTACGCTGCCGGCCCCTGCGCCGGCGGCGCCCCGAGCGTGTCGATCACCCCGAAGCGCGCCGGAATCATCGCGTAGCACATGCGTACTTTCTCGCGCGACACCCGCTCGAGCAACCGCTGCGCCTCGTCCTCGGTGACGATGAACTCGACCTCGATCGCAAGCGAACCCTGCAGTTCGAAAAAGCGGTCCTCGTGCAGCACGCGATGCCGGCCGAAGCCGGCCATCGCACGAAACGCGGAACCACCCGCGACGCCCATCCGGTTGCCTTCCTCCAGCAACCACTCCCACAGCGGCTTCCAGTGCAGCCGGTGCTGCTCGTGCATGTAGAAGCGCAAGAAGACCCTGTCCATCGCGTCCTCCCGGTGCCGGTGCGCTCAGGCCGCCGCGAACCACGCGCGCGCGGTCCACATGCCGAGCGCCGTCAGCGTGAACGATCCAGTCAAGTGTAGGGCAGCCACCGCGAACGCCCATCCGAATTCGCCCTGCACCGCGTGCGCCATCACTTCGACCGAATAGGTCGAGAACGTCGTGAGGCCGCCGAGGAAGCCGGTGATCACGAACAGCCGCCACTCGGGCGGCAGCCCGACGCGGGTGGTGAAGACGACGGCGGCGATGCCGATCACGTAACCACCGATCAGGTTCGCGGCGAGCGTGCCGAGCGGCACGGCGGGAAAGAATTCGTTGAGCGCGAGGCTCAGGAACCACCGCAGCAATGCGCCAAGGCCGGCGCCGACGAAGATCGCGACGATCGAATAGAACAAGGGAGCTCCTCGCTGACGAGGCCGCATGGCGGATGCGGCCTACGCCGAACTGTATGCGGAATCGCGCCGCGACGGCAATGCCGGCGGGACGGACGGCATGCGCCGGAGCGGGTCGCACGGGACCCGCGCATTTCATTATTCCCGCGTGCCTGCCTCAATCGATATTTTCCGGCGCATTACGCAGGACATTACAAATCCATCAGATGCAGATCGATTATTTATCCGCTCTTTAAAATCAAAAAAGACCGTTTTATCCGGTCACACGTAAACCCTGAAAACGCCATGTTTCACGGGGATTCCGCGTACTTTCCCCTATCAGACTTTCCCGCATCCGGCCGATATTCGATTCAATCGGCTTCACCGATTTCGTAGAATTGTTTCGCCCCCTACTCCATCGACATGGAGACTTGAAAAATGAACAATATCCGCTGGTCGTCCATGTTGATTCCGGCGCTGTGCGCGTTGCTGCTCGCGTCGACGGTTGCACTCGCCGAGGGCAACGGCCCCCCGTCCTACGTCGAAGGCAACCGCGCACCGAAGGGATACGCGCGTCCGCCATTCCATACGAAGCCGCGCGCAAGCACGGCCGCGGTGGCCGGCCTCACCCCCGCACTCACCCGCCATGCGTACGGGTTCGACTCGCTCGCCAACCAGGGCGACGGGATGGTCGTCGCGATCGTCGACGCGTATGACGACCCGAGGATCGAGTCCGATCTCGGCGTATTCAGCAACGCGTTCTCGTTGCCGGCCTGCACCACGGCGAACGGCTGTTTCACCAAGGTGTATGCCCGCGGCACGCGGCCCAGGGCCGATTCGGGCTGGTCGCTCGAGATCGCGCTCGACGTCGAATGGGTGCATGCGATCGCGCCGAAGGCGAAGATCGTGCTCGTCGAGGCCGCGTCGGCCAGCTTCAACGACCTGCTGGCCGCGGTCGACGTCGCGGTCAAGCGCGGCGCGTCGGTCGTGTCGATGAGCTTCGGCGGCAACGAGTTCAGCAGCGAAACCAGCTTCGACAGCCACTTCAACGTGTCGGGCGTCACGTTCGTCGCGTCGTCCGGCGACAGCGGAACGGGCACCGAGTACCCGGCGGCGTCGCCGCACGTAGTGGCGGTAGGCGGCACGACGTTGTCCACCGACACGTCCGGCGCCTACGTCGGCGAGGCCGCGTGGAGCGGCAGCGGCGGCGGCGTCAGCACGCTCGAGGCCGAGCCGGCCGGACAGACCGGCTGGCCGGTGCCGGTGGCCGGCAAGCGCGGCGTGCCCGACGTCAGCTACGACGCGAATCCGTCCAGCGGCTTCGCGGTGTACGACTCGGTCACCTATCAGGGGCAGGCCGGCTGGTTCCAGGTCGGCGGAACCAGCGCGGGCGCGCCGCAATGGTCGGCACTCGTCGCGATCGCGAATTCACTGCGCACGGCGGCCGGCAAGCACCCGCTGAGCGGCACCTACGACACGCTCTATACGGTCGGGAAAAACGCCTACGGCAGCGACTATCACGACGTGACGACCGGATCCAACGGCAATTGCGGCAGCGTGTGCAACGCGGCGGGCGGCTACGACTATGTGACGGGCCTCGGCTCGCCGATCGCGCCGGCGCTCGTCCAGGCGCTCGTCGCGCAGCCGTGATCGCGCGGCCGCGGCCGGCCGATTCGTCCCGCGACGCTCAGCCGCCGTGCCGTGCGCGGTCGAGCGCGACGAGCGTCGCGAGCGCGCCGCCCTTCAGCCCGATCACGTCCGCGCGGCGTGCCTGGGCTTCGCGTGCGTTGATGCGGATCACGTCGGCGCCGAGCCGTTCGCTCAGCAGCCGCACGGTCGGAATCGCGGTGCCCGCGCCGATCTCGACGACGGTCACCCATCCAGCCTGCGCGATCCAGTCCTGCAGCGCCCGCTCCTGTGCGTCGTAGCGTTCGCCGAGCCAGCCGCGGTCGCCGAACATCAGGATGTTCGGGCGCGCGAGGCCGTCGCAACGCGGGCAGCGCGGCAGTTCGCCGACCAGCCGGCACGCGGCCGCGTCGACGTCTGGCGTGAACGGTGCGGCGTCCCACGTATCGTCCGAGCAGGGTCGCAGGCACTGCATCGAATGAATCGAACCGTGGATCTCGGCGACACGCGCCGGATCGAAACCGGCCTTCTGGAACTGGCCGTCGACATTGCTCGTCAGCACGAAGCCGCCGTTCGGCATCGCGTCCATCCAGCGCCGCAGGATCGCGAAGCCCGCGTGCGGCAGCGTCCGCCGGTAGAGGTCGAGGCGGTGCCCGTAAAAGCCCCACGCAAGCTGCGGATGCGCGCGAAACGCCTGCGGCGACGCGATCTCGTGGAATTCGAAACGCGCGTGGCGCAGCGCCGGATACGCGCGCCAGAAACCGTCCGTGCCGCGGAAATCGGGCAGCCCCGAATCGACGCCGATACCCGCGCCGGCCGTCACGAGCAGCGCATCGGCACGCGCGAGCGCCTCGACGGCGGACGCGACAAGATGGGGCGCCAGTTGCGCGTCAGCGGCGCTGAAATCGGTAGCGCCGGTGGAATCGGGCGAGTCGGGCGAGTCGGAAAGCGGCATGATGGAGCGGCGGTAGCGTCGAACGGTGCGCGATCGGTGTCGCGCGATCATACGCCCGTTCGAGCGCCGCGCCGCGGCATCATTCGGTCGTTGCGCGCCCGCCCGCGGGCTCCCGCAGCGCGACGTACTGCAGCAGCATGATCGTCTTCGCGTCGACGATCTCGCCGCGCTCGACGGCATCCAGCGCCGCGTGCAGCGGCATCTCGACGACCTCGAGATCCTCGCCCTCCTCCGCGATGCCGCCGCCGTCTCCCGTGCGCAGCGACGCATCGTATTCGCCGACGAAGAAATGCAGCTTCTCCGTCACCGAGCCCGGACTCATGAACGCCTCGAACACCTTGCGCACGCCGCGCACCCGATAGCCGGTTTCCTCTTCGGCCTCCGCGCGAATGCGCGCGTCGGGCGTCGCGTCGTCGAGCAGGCCGGCGGCGGCTTCGAGCAGCATCCCGTCGTGTCCGTTGACGAACGCCGGCATCCGGAACTGCCGCGTGAGCAGCACGTCGCCCGTCGCCGCGTTGCGCAGCAGGATGGTCGCGCCGTTGCCGCGGTCGTAGGTTTCGCGGCTCAGGCGCTGCCACGTGCCGTCGCGGCGCAGGAAATCGAACGTGACCTTCTTCAGCACATACCAGTCATCGGACAGCACCGTCGTATCGACGATGCGGACGCGGTCCCGCGTTGCGGCCATGGCGGCCTCCCATTCGACAAGTGACGGCACGCATGGTAACGTGCATATTCGTGCAATTTCAAGAAATTTCGTGCAAACCCGATGCTGACGACCCAACGCAAGAAGGCGATCCTCGATGCGCTCGCCCGCGACGGCCAGGTGCTGGCTGTCGAGCTGAGCGCGCAATTCGACGTGTCCGAGGACACGATCCGCCGCGACCTGCGCGAACTGGCGGCCGAAGGCCTGCTGCAGCGCGTGCACGGCGGCGCGCTGCCGGCGTCGCCGGCCGTCGCGCCGTTCGCGCAGCGCGAGGCGCTCGAAACCGCGGAAAAGCGGCGCATCGCGCGCCGCGCCGCGCAGATGATCGCGCCCGGGCAGGTCGCGATCGTCGACGGCGGCACGACGTCGGCCTTGCTCGTCAGTCAGTTGCCGACCGACCTGCGCGCGACGATCGTCACGCACAGCCCGAGCGTCGCCGTCGCGCTGGCCGCGCATCCGTCGATCGACGTGATCCTGATCGGCGGTCGGTTGTACAAGCATTCGATCGTCGCGGTGGGCGCCGCGGCAATGGAGGGCATCGCGCGCGTCCACGCGGACCTGTATTTCATGGGCGTGACCGGCGTTCATCCGGTCGCGGGACTGAGCACGGGCGACTTCGAGGAAGCGGCGATCAAGCGCGCATTGGCCGAGCGTGCCGGCGAAACGGTCGTGCTGGCTTCGCAATCCAAGCTGCGTGCGGCGTCGCAGTTCGTGATCGGCGAGCTCACGCTCGCGCAGGCCATCGTGGTCGAACGTGAAACCGACGCGGCACTGACCGAGCCGATCGAGGCCGCGGGCGTGACGGTCGTGCGGGCCTAGGGCCGGCTTCGACGGCGACATGGGGGCGAGGCACCGCGCCCTTCGCAAGCCCGATGTCAGCGTGCTGACAGGCACCGCTTGCTACCATGGGCGATTGCCCACCCGCCGCGCACCGTCCGTCCGATGTCTTCGCCCGCCACCCCGATCGCCCCCGCGCCGCCCGACGGCGATGCCCCGCCGCCCGGCGTCCTCGCGCTGTTCATCGCGTTCGCGCAGATCGGCCTGACCAGCTTCGGCGGCGGGCTGAGCGGGCGCATGATGCGCGACTTCGTGCACGAGCGCCGCTGGCTCGATGAAGAGGCGTTTCTCAACGGCCTTGCGCTGTCGCAAGCGCTGCCGGGCGTCAACGTGAAGAACCTCGCGATCTGGATCGGCTACCGGCTGGCCGGGTGGCGCGGCGCGGTGGCCGGCTTCACCGGCATCATCGCGCCGCCGGCCGTGCTGATCGTGCTGTTCGGCGTCGCGTTCTCGACGCTGACGCGCTTTCCGCTCACCCATGTCGCGCTCGCGGGCGCGGCCGCCGCGGCGATCGGGCTGTCGATCTCGATGGCGATCACCGCGGTGCGCCGGCTGCCGCGCCGCGCGCTGCCGTTCGCGGTGACGGCGCTCACGTTCGTGTCGGTGGCGGTGCTGCACTGGCCGCTCGTCTGGACCGTGCTGATCGGCGGCACGCTGAGCGTCGCGCTCGAATACCGCCGCGCGGCGGCCACCCCCAACGGGAGCGACGAACGATGATCGCGTCGACACGCTACGCCGCCCTGTTCAGCGTGTTCGCACCGCTGTCGATCGCGACGATCGGCGGGGGTCAGGCGATCATCGCCGACATCCAGCGGCAGGTCGTCGACGTGCATCACTGGATGACGGCCACGCAGTTCGTGAACGACTTCGCGATCGCGCGGATGGCGCCGGGCCCCGGCTCGCTGCTCGCGACGCTGATCGGCTGGCAGGTCGCGGGCTTCTGGGGCGCGGTGATCGCGACGCTCGCGCTGTTCGGGCCCACGGCATTCATGATCTACGGCGTCGCGCATCTGTGGCGGCGGCACCAGGGCGCACGCTGGCAGACCGCACTCGAAGCCGGCCTGCGCCCGGTCGCGGCCGGCATGATCCTCGCGTCGGTCTGGGTGCTGCTGCAGGCGCTCGACGGCGGCTGGCCCGCGCGGGCGATCGCGGTCGCGTCGACCGTGTGCGTGATGGTCACGCGCATTCATGCGCTGCTGCTGATCGTCGGCGGCGCATTGCTGCTGGTCGGCGTGCACGCGATCGGCTGAGGGATGACGGCAGGCGCCGTCGCGCCGATGAGTCGATGCGGCATGCCGCATGCGGCAGTGCCCAAGCTGCCTCGTCGCCGCCGACCTCATCCCCCCATCGTGCCGCGACGCCCCCTAGATGCCGCGAAACACCGGTGCACGCCGCTCCGCGAACGCACGCAAGCCTTCGTCGAAATCCGCGCCTTCGCACGCCTGCCGGCGCAGCTCGGCAATCCGCTCGAACGCATCGGCCGGCATCGGTCGCGCGTCCTGCAGCACGCGCAACTGCTCCTTCACCGCCTGCACCGCGAGCGGCGCCTTCGCGGCGATCGTGCGCGCGACGTCGAGCGCGGCATCGTCGACGCCACCGGCTTCCGCGAGCCGGTTCACGAGCCCGTGATGCGCGGCGCGCTCCGCATCGAGCGGCTGCGCGCAGAAGAACATCTCCTTCAGCACATGGATCGGCAGGTTGTCGTAAAAACGCAGCAGGCCGCTCGTCGAATACGGCAGGCCGATGTTCGCGGGCGTCATCGCGAAGCGCGCGCCGCGTTCCGCGACGACGATGTCGCAGCTCATCACGAGATCGACCGCCCCGCCCCACGCGGAACCCGCGACCGCCGCGACGACCGCGCCCGGATAGGTCCGCACGCGCCGCAGCGCGCGTTCGAGCGGCTTGCCGTACGCGAGCGGATCGCGGTCGTCGGCAAGTTCGTGCAGGTCGTGGCCCGCGCTCCACACGTCGCCGCTGCCGTCGTTCGACAGGATCACGACGGGCGGCGGCCGGTGCGCGGCCAGCGCGTCGAGGAACGTGACGAGCTGCTCGAGCAGCGGCGCATCGAGCGCGTGGCGCCGCGCCGGATTGGCGAACCGGACGCGCGCGATGCGTTCGCCGATCATGTCGACCGTCACGCCGGACGGCGCCGCCCGTTTGGTCAGGGCGCTCATTGCACGGCCTCCGCTGCGGTTTCGGCCTGGAAGATCGCACGCGCGGCCAGCAGCGCGTCGATCGCCGCATCGTCGTAGCCGGCGTCGCGCAGCACGTCGACCGTATGCTCGCCGAGCAACGGCGGCGCATGGCGCGTGCGCGGCGCCGGCCGGTCGTCACCCATCCCGCCGAGCGGCGTGACGACCTGGCGCAACGTCCCGAGCGTCGGATGCGCGACCGGTTCCACGAGCCCGCAGTGCGCGACCTGCGGATCGGCGAACACTTCGTCGAGCGTATGGATCGGTCCGGCCGGCAACCCGGCCTCGACGAAACGCTGTGTCCATTCGCGCTTGCCGCGCGTGCGCAGGCGGTTTTCGAGCAGCACCTTCAACGCGTCGCGGTTCGCGACGCGCGCATCGTTGGTCGCGAACCGTGGATCGTTCGGCAACGCGGGCAGCTCGAGCAGCTGGCACAACCGCAGCCACATGTCGGTCGTGATCGGCGCGAGGTTCAGCGGCCCGTCGGCCGTCTCGAACACGCCATACGGCGCGATCACCGCATGTGCGTTGCCCGTGCGGCGCGGCACGTCGCCAAGGCTCAGGTAGCGCTGGCCGTGCACGCTCAACAGCGCGACCAGGCTTTCGAGCAGCGACGTGCCGACGTGCTGGCCGCGTCCCGTGCGTTCGCGCTCGTACAGCGCGGCGATGACGCCGGTCGCGACCCACATCCCCGAGCTGAGATCGCCGATCGCGGTACCGGTGCGGGTCGGCTCGCCGTCAGGAAAGCCGGTGAGGCTCATCAACCCCGCGTACCCCTGCGCGATCTGGTCGAAACCCGGCCAGTCGCGCAGCGGGCCGCGCGGGCCGAACGCGGTGACGCTGCCCATCACGAGCCGCGGATCCCGCGCGCTCAGCGCGCCGTAGCCGAGCCCCATCGCGTCCATCGTGCCGGCCTTGAAGTTCTCGATCACGACGTCGGCCTGCGCGATCAGCCGGCGTACGACGTCGACGCCGGCCGGCTGCCGGAAATCCACGCAGATGCCGCGCTTGTTGCGATTGCAGGACAGGTAGTACGTGCTCACGCCGCGATCGAACGGTCCCCACGCGCGGCTCATGTCGCCGTTCGGGCCCGACTCGACCTTGATCACGTCGGCGCCGAGATCGGCGAGCACCATCGAGCAGAACGGCCCCGACAGCGCGCGACTCAGATCGACGACCCTGATTCCTTTTAATGCCTGCATTCCGGACTCCTGATAGTGATGACGGGATGTTGCTGATTGCTGGACGCGGCCGGTGCGCCGTTCATTCCGGCAGCGTCTGATGACGTGTCTCGACCGCGAACGGCAGGATCAGGATGCCGAGCCCGAACGCGGCCGCGGTCCACGCGACCGGCACGCCGAGCGAGCCGTAGCCGTGAATCGCGGCGCCGAGCACGAAGTTCACGCCGGCGCCGATGAAGCGGCCGACCGACGCGTTGAACGCGAACGCGGTCGCGCGCACGCGGGTCGGATACTGCTCGGGCAGCCACAGCGAGAAGATCGCGAAGTTGCCGCCGAAGAAGCCGAGGAACGCGAGCGACACCATGAACGCGCCGAGCCCGTTCGGCTGGTAGAACGCCCAGCCGAACGCGAACACGATCGCCGCGGCCATGCCCGCGAAATACACGCCGAGCGCGGTGCGCCGGCCGACCCGTTCCGCGAGCCACGGCGCGGCAAGGCAGCCGACGATCGTCGCGCACGACAGGATCGCCGCGCCGACCGACGCGAGCCGCATCGCGCCGATATGGTCGATGCCGGCGCGCGCCGCGAGCGTGCTGACCGCGCTCGCCTCGTAGACGGACCCGGCCCACAGCCCGACGATCGCCACGCCGACCAGGCTCGCGCTCGTCAACGTGCGGCGCCGGAACGCCGGCGCGAAGATCTCGCGCAGCGGATGCGCATGCCGCGCGTCGGCGACGTTGCCGTCGCGCGCGTCGTGCCGGCGCCACTGCCCCGGCTCCTTCACGCGCATCACGGTGAACACCGCGAGCAGCGCGGGGGCGAGCCCGCACAGGAACATCGCGCGCCAGCCATAGGTGGCACCGATCGTGTAGTTCAGGCAGGCCGCGATGAAGAAGCCGAAGTAGTAACCCGTCTGCAGGTAGCCGGCACCCATCTTGCGGCGGTCTTCCGGCCAGCTCTCGGCAACATAGGTGCCCGCGAGCGCCCATTCGCCGCCGACGCCGATCCCGGCGATCAGCCGGCACGCGGCCAGCGCCCACACGTCGTGCACGAAGGCGGCCGCGCCCGTGAATACCGAATAGATCAGGATGCTCGCGGCGAGCGTGCGCACGCGGCCGAAGCGGTCGGCGAGCGGCCCCCAGATGAACGACAGCCCCCAGCCGATCAGGAACAGCGCGAACAGGATCGAGCCGTACATCCCGAGATTCGCGGGCGTCGCCGCGATGCCGGACGCCGGCAGCAGCTCGGTCAGCGCGGGAATCAGCACGAGCGCGTAGATCACCGAGTCGACGCCGTCGAGCACCCAGCCCGCGTAGACGGCCCAGAAACCCTTGACCTGCTCGCGCGTGAGCGGCGTGCGCCGCGGCTTCGCGCCGGCCGCCGGCGCGTCGATCGCCTTGAACATCTTCGTCTCCTTGCCGGCCAGGCCGGCTTTGGTGCCGCGTCCGGTCCGGGATGGCCGGCCCGCGGGCTCTTTTGTGAGACGAGTATAGAAATGTCAGCGATCGCCGAAAAATATGATATTCATCTTGCTCGATCGGATTGGCTTATGGCTTGAATCGGGAGGCGACGGCGATGGACCTGAGGCAATTGCGCTACTTCGTGAAGGTCGTCGAATACGGCAACGTCACGCATGCGAGCGAGGCGCTGCATGTCGCGCAGCCGGCGGTCAGCCAGCAGATCCGCAACCTCGAGCAGGATCTCGGGATGCAACTGCTCGAGCGCAGCGTGCGCGGCGTCGCGCCGACCGCCGCGGGCCGCACGCTGTACCGGCACGCGCTCGAACTGCTGCGCCAGGCCGACGGTACGCGCGAGCTGCTGCGCCGCGACGCCGATACGCCGCAGGGCCGCGTGACGGTCGGGATGCCGTCGAGCACCGCGCGCGTGCTGGCGATCCCGCTCGCGCGGGCGGTGCGCGATCGCTATCCGGGCATCATGCTGGAACTGATCGAGGCGCCGAGCGCCGATCTCGACACGCTGCTCGAGCGTGCTCGGCTCGATCTCGCGATCGTCGTCGACGCGGTCGACACGCGCGGCATCGCGATCCACCGGCTGCTGACGGAAACGCTGTACCTGATCACGTGGCCCGATTTTCCGGTGCCGGACGAGCCGGTCCCGCTCGACACGCTCGCACGGATGCCGCTCGTGCTGCCGAGCGCGCCGAACACGATCCGCAACCGCGTCGACTGGGCGATGCGCGAGGCCGGGCTGTCCTACGACATCGGTTTCGAAGCGAGTTCGACCGGGCTGCTGTTCGCGGCCGTGATGGCGCAGCTCGGCGTGACGATCCTGCCTTGGACCGCCGCGCACGTCGAGATCGCCGAGCGCAAGCTCAAGCTGTCGACCGTCGCGCACCGGCTGTTCGTGCGCGACCTGTCGCTGTGCTGGCACGATACGGCGCTCGTCAGCAATGCGGTGCGGAAAGTGCAGGCGGAGATCGTCGCGCTGTTCGACACGCTCGGGCGCCGGCCCGAATGGGCCGACGCGAATGCGGGCCGCGCGTGACGGCATGCTGCGCCGAGCATTGACAACGCGCCCCGCCGTCCCTTAACGTAGCTCGCATCGTAACCATCACCGGTTCAGCTTGAGAGGTTGTCGGCCCGCTCGTGCTCGACACCTCCGCTTTCCTCGAAGGCCTGCTGCTTGGCGCCGGCCTGTTCACGTCGGTCGGTCCCAAGGACGCGTTCGTCATCAAGCGCTCGATCTCGAGCCCCCACCTGCTGGTCATCGCCCTCATCTGCGCAGGCAGCGACGCGCTGCTGATCGTGCTCGGCGCGCACGGGTTGTCGGCGTTGCTGGCGCGCCATCCGGCGGTCGTGTCCGCGGCGCTCTGGGCCGGCATCGCGTATCTCGCCGGCTACGGCCTGCTGGCGCTGCGCTCCGCGATCCGGCGACGGCAGCCGGACCGCGTCGACGGCGCCGACGCCGGCTCCGGCTCCGGCGCGACGCTGTCGCGCACGCTGCTCGCGACCGCCGCCGTGTCGCTGCTCAATCCGTATGCGTGGATCGACACCGTGCTGCTGCTCGGCACCGTGATCGCGAACCATGCGGCCCCCGCGCGTGCACCGTTCGCGATCGGCGCCATGACGGCTTCGCTCGTTTGGTTCCTGATGCTCGCCTACGGCGCACGGGCATGCCGCGCATGGTTCGACCGCGCGCTGGCCTGGCGTGTGCTCGACCTGTTCGTCGCGGTGATGATGCTCGGGTTCGCGGTCCGCTTCGCGATCGACGCGCGCTGAGACCAGCCGCGCCGTTCAGCCACCCGCTACCGAGCGAAACACGCGACCTGCATCGGCATGCAACTCGAAGCCGATGCCCGGCGCCTGCGGCACGGCCGCGTAGCCGGCGTCGACCGTTGCGCCGTCCGCCAGCCCGCTGAACGGATGAAACGCGAACGGGCTGACTTCCGCACCGCCGAGCCCGAGCGCCGACACGACGTGCAGCGAGAACAGATGACCGCCGTGCGGCCAGAACGCGTCGCGCCGCCAGCCGTTCGACACGAAATGGTCGACGATCTGCAGGTAGCCCGGCAGCCCGTAGCAATGCACCGGATCGAACACGAGGACGTCGCGGTCCGCGCGCAGGCCGCCGTAGCGATCGAGCAGCTTCGCTTCCGCGAGCGAGAACAGCGCCTCGCCGGCCGCGACCGGCGGCATGTATTGCGCGGTCAGGTCCGCATGAAGCGGCAGGTCGAGCGGATCGCAGAGGTCCTCGAACCACCAGAGTTCGAACGGTGCCAGCATCGCGACGGCAGCGCGGCCGCTCGTCGCGTCGTACGTGTTCATCGCGTCGACCGCGAGATGCGAACTATCGGCGAGACAGGCCGCGGCGGCTTCGATGCGTCTGGTGTCCTGGTCTAAATCCGTGCCGCCGATCTTGATCTTCGCGTGCGTGTAGCCGAGATCGGCGATGCGGCGTATCTCGTCCGACAGGCGCGCGAGATCGTCGTGCGGATAGCGGTAGCCGCCGCCGGCGTAGACGCGCACGCGGGGCGCCGCGTGGCGCGCGAGCCGGTCGGCGACGAAGCAATGGAGCGGCAGGCCCGCGATCTTCGCGGCGGCGTCCCAGATCGCCATGTCGAGCACGCCGACCGCGACACAGCGTTCGCCGTGCCCGCCGGGCTTCTCGCCTGCCATCATCGCGCGCCACGCGCGAAACGGATCGAGATTCGTGCCGGCGTCGTCGGCGATGGCGTCCGCGGCGGCCAGCAGACGCGGCGCGAACCGTTCGCGAATCAGCCCGCCCTGCGCATGGCGGCCGACCGATGCGTAGCCGTAGCCCGTGACCGGCCGGCCATCGCGCACGACATCCGTGACGATCGCGACGACGCTCGTCGTCAGGCCGCCCGACGGAATCGCCGGATCGGCATAGCGGGAAACCGGGATCGCTTGCTCGCGGATGTCGGTGATGCGCATGGTCGGGGCTCCGGGAAAACGGTCGGCGTTCGCGGGCCATGCACGCCCGGCGGCCGGCGCGACTGGCGGATCGCTGCATCATAGGCGCTTGCGCGATGCCCTGCAGGCTCGCGATCGTCGCGGCGCCGTGAAGTCGTGCGACTCGATCGACTTCGTCCGAATCGCGCCGTACCGCATCCGCGTGCGGACGAACGCTCCGTCATGCGCGATGCGCGTGACACGTGCGCTTCCCCGTCAGCCACGCCCGCTATCGCCAACGCTGGCCGAGATCCGATAGCGCCCCGCAATGTGCGTTTGTACCGTCGCGCCGCCTTGCCGATCGGCATCGCACGCGAAAAGTGTCGCTACCGGTTAACAGTGCGTCGCATTTGTTATGGGTTGCGGTCGGAAATTTTCTAGATCGCGTGGTTTTGTGCCGAGAAGATACAGGTCGCCGGGTGGGCCAAAGCGTATCGAAGCGTCGCGACGCCGCCCTGCAACGCGCAGCGCATTGAACAACAAGCCGGACATTAGAAACAGGGATTGGAGGACGACATGAATGGTAGTCATACGGGCCTGGCGACAGGCCTGAAGCAACGCCACGTCACGATGCTGTCGATCGCAGGCGTGATCGGCGCGGGCTTGTTCGTCGGCTCCGGCCATGCGATCGCGGCAGCGGGGCCGGCGGCGCTGATCGCCTATGCGCTGACGGGCGCGCTCGTCGTTCTCGTAATGCGCATGCTTGGCGAAATGGCCGTCGCCCATCCGGACAGCGGCTCGTTCTCGACCTATGCCGATCGCGCGATCGGCCATTGGGCCGGCTTCACGATCGGCTGGCTGTACTGGTGGTTCTGGGTGCTGGTGATCCCGATCGAGGCGACGGCGGCGGCCACCATCCTCAACGCGTGGTTCCCGAGTATCGCGACGTGGATCTTCGCGCTCGGCGTGACGCTGCTGCTGACGGTAACGAACCTCTTCTCCGTCAAGAACTACGGCGAATTCGAATTCTGGTTCGCGCTGATCAAGGTCGTCGCGATCGCCCTGTTCATCGCGATCGGCGGTGCGGCCGTGTTCGGGCTGCTGCCGGGCGGCCATGCGTCGGGCTTCTCGAACCTGGTCGCGCACGGCGGGTTCATGCCGAACGGGATCGGCGCCGTGTTCGCCGGCATGCTGATGACGATGTTCTCGTTCGTCGGCACCGAGATCGTGACGATCGCCGCGGCCGAATCCGAGAATCCGGAGCGGCAGATCGTGCGCGCGACCAATTCGGTGATCTGGCGCATCTCGCTGTTCTATCTCGGTTCGATCCTGTTCGTCACCGCAATCGTGCCGTGGAACGATCCGCTGCTGCCGGTGCACGGCTCGTACCAGCGCGTGATGGAACTGCTCGGCGTCCCGCATGCGAAGGCGATCATCGACGTGATCGTGCTCGTGTCGGTCGCGAGCTGCCTGAACTCGGCGCTGTATACGGCATCGCGGATGCTGTTCTCGCTCGCGAAGCGCAAGGACGCGCCGGCATTCCTGCAACGCACCGATTCGACCGGCACGCCGCGTGCGGCCGTGCTCGCATCGACCGCGTTCGGCTTCCTCACCGTGATCGCGAACTACGTGGTGCCGGAGCAGGTGTTCAACGTGCTGATCGCGACGTCCGGTGCGATCGCGCTGCTCGTGTATCTGGTGATTGCCGTGTCGCAACTGCGGATGCGACGCATGCTCGACGTGAACGGTTCCGCGCTCACGCTGCGGATGTGGATGTTCCCGTGGCTCACGTGGGCGGTGATCGTGTTCATCTGCGGGACGCTCGTCACGATGCTGTTCCTCGACGGCCACCGGATGGAAGTCGCAGCGACCGCCGTGCTCGCCGGGTTCGTGCTGATCGCCGCGCGGCTGAACCAGCGCAGTCACGACGCGCAGGCAAGCGTCGGCCGCCGCGGCGTGTCGTCGGCCTGAGGACGTCATGAGTCATGCAGCGCCGGTCGCAAGCCCGCGGGAACCCGACACGCCGGCACGTATCCGGTTCGGCTTCATCCTGTTGCCGAATTTCACGCTGACGGCGTTCTCGGGGATGATCGACGTGCTGCGGCTCGCGGCCGACGAGGGAGACAACAGCCGGCCGGTCAGGTTGTCATGGACGATCCTTGGCGACATGGCCGCCCCCGTTCGCGCAAGCTGCGGGATTCAGATCCCGGCCTGGGAGTCGCTGGATTCGCGTCAGGCATGCGACTACGTGGTCGTCGTGGGCGGGCTGCTGCATGCCCGCACGGACCTCGATGCGGCTACGCTGGAATTCATTCGCGCGGCCGCATCGGCGGGCGCGATGCTGGTCGGCATCTGTACCGGGGCATTCGCGCTGGCGCGCGCGGGCGTGATGGCCGGACACCGGATCTGCATCAGCTGGTTTCACTACTGGGACTTCATCGAGCGGTTTCCGTCCGTCGATGCGAAGCTCGTGGTGTCCGATCGCCTCTACGTGCTGGACGGCCGGCGCGTGACCTGCTCCGGCGGACGTGCGTCGATCGATGTCGCGGCCGCGATCCTGGTGCGGCACATCGAGCCGTCGATCGTCTACAAGGCGCTTCGGATCCTGCTGGTCGACGGGCGCGAAACGGTCAGCGCGCCGCAACCGCATCCGCCCGGCGTCGCGCCCAACGCACATCCGAAGGTGAAGCGCGCGATCCTGCTGATGGAACAACACATCAGCCACTCGATCACGATCGACGAGCTCGCGCGACGGCTGGATCTCTCGGCGAGACAGCTGGAGCGGCTGTTCAGGGAAGCGACCGGCAGCGGGCCGGCAGCGTGCTACCGGGCGATCCGGATTCGCACGGCCGCATGGATGCTGATGCATCTGGACAAGAACATCTCCGAAATTGCGGCGGCCTGCGGGTTTGCCGATGCGTCGCATCTCGGGCGCGAGTTTCGGCGGGCCTTCGGGATGTCGCCGAGTGCTTATCGCGAGCAGCAGGCGCCTGGCGCGATCGGCGAGATAGTGGAACCGGCCGAGCGTGCGACCACGCTCGGCGAGCTGTTTCCGAACCGGAACGCGTTTTATTGAGCCGGAGTCCGTTGCTGGCGATCCCGGCTACCCCGCTGTTCGTTGGCATGGGAGAACGGTGCGTTTCAACGCATCGGCTCAACCCGCGCTTGTGCGCGGGTCGAGTCGACAGGCCCGCTCAGGCGAACACGAAGTACTTGCGCACCGTCTCCACCACTTCCCACGTCCCCTTCATGCCGGGTTCGATCACGAACACGTCGCCGGCCTTCAGGTGCACCGCTTCCTCGCCTTCCGGCGTGATGATGCAGTAGCCGTCGAGGAAGTGGCAGTACTCCCATTTCTCGTAGTTCACCTCGAACTTGCCCGGCGTGCAGATCCAGGTGCCCATGATCTTGCTGCCGTCCTTGGACAGGTAAGCGTTGAGGTTCACGGTGTGCGGATCGCCGCCGATGCGCTTCCACTTGGTCGCGTCGAGGACCGGGGTCGGGCAGGTTTTGCGCAGAACGGTGATGAAATCGGACATGTCAGCTCCAGACTAACGATCGGGTGAGAGGTCTGTCACGTTAGTTCGAAAGCTTCACCGGGGCTTGTATGTGTCCGACACCGACTCGTCTATTTTCGACACTGGCGTGCGGGCGAGTGCGCCGCCGGCGCGGTGCGGTCGGCCTCGCGGTGACGGACCGTTTCCGGCCGGTCGTTGACGACCGTTCCCGGCGATGCCGTCGCCCCTCAACCGGGTCATGGTGACCTCGAGGCCGGCGGCCAAAACGCCTCGCTTGCAACATCTCCGCCAAACCCTGTAGAATTACACGTTCTGCGGGCGTCGTATAATGGCCATTACCTCAGCTTCCCAAGCTGATGACGTGGGTTCGATTCCCATCGCCCGCTCCACCTGCGGCTGCTCGGCAGCCTGCGCAAGAGCCGCCTCGTCGAAGGCGGCTTTTTTGTACCATCTGCCTGTTCATCCGGCAGCACCGCTGCGCGTAACGGGCCCACGCCCGAACCAAGCCTTTCTCTGTCACCGATGATGCACGACGATCCGAACGAAGCCGGCCTGCCGCCGGACGACGCCGCCCTTCCCGACGAAGCCGCCGACGGCGCCGACGAAGTCAATCCGCTGCACCGCCGCCGCATTCGCAGCTTCGTGACGCGCGCCGGCCGCGTGTCGACCGGCCAGCGCCGCGCGCTCGACGATCTCGGCCCGCGCTTCGTCGTCCCGTACGCCGCGGAAATCCCCGACTGGGACGCCGTGTTCGGCCGCCGCGCGCCGCGCATCCTGGAGATCGGCTTCGGGATGGGCGCGTCGACCGCGGAGATCGCCGCGCACCGCCCGGGCGACGACTTCCTCGGCGTCGAGGTGCACGAGCCGGGTGTCGGCGCGCTGCTGAAGCTGATCGGCGAACAGGACCTGCCGAACATCCGCATCATCCAGCACGACGCGGTCGAAGTGCTCGAGCACATGCTCGCGCCGGAAAGCCTCGACGGCGTGCACATCTTCTTCCCGGATCCGTGGCACAAGGCGCGCCACCACAAGCGCCGGCTGATCCAGCCGCCGCTCGTCGCGCACCTCGCGTCGCGCCTGAAGCCGGGCGCGTACCTGCACTGCGCGACCGACTGGCAGAACTACGCGGAACAGATGCTGGAAGTGCTCGGCGCCGAACCGACGCTCGAAAATACGGCAGCCGACTACGCGCCGCGCCCCGACTACCGCCCCGTCACGAAGTTCGAACGGCGCGGGCTGCGGCTCGGCCACGGCGTGTGGGACCTGGTGTTCCGCAAGCGCGCCGGCTGACCACGACGCGCGGCGGTACAGCGCACGCTACGCGCCGCGCAATGAAAAATGGCCCGACCGGCATCTGCCGAGCGGGCCATTTTTCATCCATCTATCGGCAGCACCTTCGCCCCCGCACCGGCATCACGCCCAGTTCAACCATCCGCTGTAGCCCACCAGCAGCACGAACAGGCCGAACGCGATCCGATACCACGCGAACACCGTGAAGTCGTGCGTCGCGACGAAGCGCAGCAGCCAGCGCACGCACACGAACGCGCTGACGAACGCGGCAACCAGCCCGAGCGCGAACAGGCCGAGCGAATCGACCGTGAACGCCTGCCAGTCCTTGACGGTTTCATAGAGTGTCGCGCCGAAGATGATCGGGATCGCGAGGAAGAACGAGAATTCGGTCGCGACGCGCCGGTCGAGGCCGAACAGCATCCCGCCGATGATCGTCGAGCCCGAGCGCGACATGCCCGGCACCAGCGCGAAACATTGCGCGATGCCGACCTTCAGCGCGTCGAGCGGCGTGAGCGCATCGACCGACTGCACGCGCGGCGGCTCGCCGCGTTCGCGTTGCCGCGCCTCGGCCAGCAGGATGATCACGCCGCCGACGACGAGCGCGAATGCGACCGGCACCGGCGAGAACAGCACGGCCTTGATCTTCTTCTCGAACAGCAGGCCGAGCGCGATCGCGGGAATCGTCGCGATCACGACGTTCAGCGTGAAGCGCTGCGCGTCGGGCCGGCTCGGCAGCCCGGACACGATGGACACGATCCGCTGCCGGTATTCCCAGCAGACCGCGAGGATCGCGCCGAACTGGATCACGACGTCGAAGGTCTTCGCGTGCGCATCGTTGAAATTCAGGAAGCTGCCCGCGACGATCAGGTGGCCGGTGCTCGACACCGGGAGGAATTCCGTCAGCCCCTCGACGACGCCGAGGATCAATGCCTTGCAGATCAGGATCCAGTCCATCCGTGGCCCAACTCCGAAGTAGTCGAAAGAAAGGGCCGCGTCACCGCCGCGGCCCGCCCGGCCGCACGCGGTACGCCGTCACTTTTCGACGATCGCCACGCGTATGCCGTTTGTAAGAATCGTAATTGTACCGGGTTCGTAGTTCACGCCGGCAAATTGCAGTTGTTCGGGCTTGAACGTGTAGATCGGATAGTTGGTCAGCACCTGCGTCGCGAGCAGGCCGGCGGCCGCGCCGACCTGTTGTGCGTACATCTGCGCGTTGCCGTCGAGCACGAGGCTGTCGACGGCCGGCGCCTTCAGCACGACCGAGCGGCTCGGCGCGTCGTAAGCCAGCTGGCCCGACACGGTGAACTTGCCGCTCACCGGTTCGCGCAGGAACGGACTCGCGAAATGCGCGTCGAGCTGCACGGCGACGCGGTTCTGGTCGGGCAACAGGTTGACGGCCGGATTCGCGAGCGACACGTCGACGACCTGCGCGACCGTCTTCTGGTACGGAAACTTGCGCGCGACGGCTTTCTGCACGTCGCCGCGCGAGAACGTGTAGTGATCGGGGATGAACGGGAACGTCGACGCGCAGGCGGCGAGCGATACCGACACGCCGATGGCGCCGGCGCAGGCGGCGAGGAAGCGGCGCCTGCCGGGCATGCTGGATGCGGTCATGCTGAACAATCTCCTGTATCGGGCGAAGCGGCAGTCCGGCTATCGGCTCCGCCCCATGTGGCGCTGGGGACCGAAGTTAGTGCTTCGGCGCACGCCGCCGGTTCCGTGCACCCGCGGTGCACGACGACATCGGCACGGCAACCGTCAGCGGGCCGCGCCGGCGCCGGGCGACGGCTGCGTCGCGACCTCGAGGCGCGTCAACCACGCGAGCGCGTCGTCGCGCGACGCACCGCACATCTCGGCGGACGGTTGCAGCCCGGAACAGCACGCGGGCCGCTCGGGCCGGCCGAAGATCCGGCAGCGCAGGTCGTCGCCGAGCTGCACGCAGCGCACGCCGGCCGGCTTGCCGTCGGGCATCCCCGGAATCGGCGAGGAAATCGACGGCGCGATGCAGCATGCGCCGCACCCTTCGCGGCACGCATGCGGCGGCGGGACATCGGCGGGCGCCGGACGGACAGGCATTTCGACGGACACTCGGCTCTCTCACGAACAACAAAAAACGGTGCGGCAACCGGACGCAGCGTGCGGCAGCCCACCGCACATTGTGCCACCGCCGGCTGCGACGTTATTACACAATGCAGCCGAAACGCGCGTTCATATACTCGAAAGTATCTAAAAAGCGCGAGACCATCATGAGTTCCGGTTCTGCCGACACACTGTTCCGTCCCGATTTGCTCGCGAAGTACGGCGCGAACGGGCCGCGCTATACGTCCTACCCCACCGCGCTGCAGTTCCGCGACGATTTCGACCCGGCCGACTACGTGCGCGCCGCGGGCGATCCCGGCGCGTCGTCGAGCGACCTGTCGCTGTATTTCCACATCCCGTTCTGCAACACGGCCTGCTTCTATTGCGGCTGCAACAAGATCGCGACCAACAACCGCCGCCGCGCGCGCCCGTATCTCGAGCAGCTGAAGCGCGAGCTGGCGCTGCAGGCCGCGCTGTTCGATCCCGCGCGCCCGGTCACGCAGCTCCACTGGGGCGGCGGCACGCCGACCTTCCTGTCCGACGACGAAACGGCCGAGCTGATGGCGGCGACCCGCGAACACTTCGCGCTCGCGCCGGACGCCGACGCCGAGTTCTCGATCGAGATCGATCCGCGCACGGTCACGCCCGCGACGCTCGTCCACCTGCGCAACATCGGCTTCAACCGGCTGAGCCTCGGCGTGCAGGATTTCGATCCGGTCGTGCAGCAGGCGATCAACCGGATCCAGCCGCTCGCGATGACGGCCGACCTGCTGTCGGCCGCACGCACGACGGGCTTCCATTCGGTCAGCGTCGACCTGATCTACGGGCTGCCGCACCAGACGGTCGCCGTATTCGCGCGCACGCTCGAGACGATCATCGAACTCGCGCCGGACCGCCTGTCGGTATTCGGCTACGCGCACATGCCGCACCTGTTCAAGATGCAGCGGCAGATCGACGACGTGACGCTGCCGCCGCCCGAAACGCGCATCGCGCTGCTCGGCCTCGCGATCGACATGCTGACGTCGGCCGGCTATGTGTACATCGGGATGGATCACTTCGCGCGGCCGTCCGACGAACTCGTGCGCGCGCAGCAAAACGGCACGCTGCAGCGCAACTTCCAGGGCTACAGCACGCGCGCGGATACCGACCTGGTCGGCTTCGGCGTGTCGTCGATCGGCAAGGTCGGCGACGTCTACGCGCAGAACGCGAAGGACCTGCCGGCCTACGGCGCCGCGCTCGACGCGGGCCGGCTGCCGATCGCGCGCGGCGTGCGGCTCACGCCCGACGACCGGCTGCGCCGCGACGTGATCACGCAACTGATGTGCAACCTCGAACTGCCGTTCTCGCATATCGAGGCCGCGCACGGGATCCGCTTCGCCGATCACTTCGCGCGCGAGCTCGACGCGCTGCGCAGGTTCGAGCAGGACGGGCTGCTGACCGTCGCCGGCGACCGCCTGACGATCCACCCGGCCGGCCGGATGGTCGTGCGCAACATCGCGATGGCGTTCGACGCGTACCTCGGCCAGACGTCGCGCCAGCGCTACTCGCGCACCGTCTAGCGCGGCCGCGCGGCATGCGGGCGGCCGGTTTGATAAAGTAACGGGTTCAACGCCCCCGCAAGAATCCGCACGATGCGCACCACCAAAGCAACCAACGCGGTCGAACGCCTGAAGACCCGTTCCGGCAACCCGCAGTTCGCGGCCGTCGCGATGGCGGGCGGCCTGTTCTATCTGGTCGACCGCTCCGGCGGCACCGCCGAGAAGCGCAGCGAGCCGCTGCCGCTCGACGAATTCGTCAGGTTCGTCGACGAATTCGGCCCCAAAAAGCCGCGCAAGGCGAGCAAGCTCGACCTCGCGTTCGAGGCGCAGATCAAGAAGAGCAAGGGGTAAAGGTCTGTTGCAGGCCGTCTGAAGGCTTCGCCGCCGCCCCGTTTGGTACAATCACGAAGTTTCTCTCCCCCGCTGATGGCCGACCAGGCTGCGTGACCACACCATGAATATCGAAAACGCGCGTTTCAACATGATCGAACAACAGATCCGGCCGTGGGACGTGCTGGATCTGGACGTCCTGGGCCTGCTGTCGATCGTCAAGCGTGAACACTACGTGTCGCCCGAACATCGCGATCTCGCGTTCGCCGACCTCGAACTGCCGCTGCCCGGCGGCCGCAGCAAGATGCTGTTCCCGCGCGTCGAAGCGCGCGTGCTGCAGGAGCTGGCGGTCAAGAAGCACGAGAACGTGCTCGTGATCGGCGCGGGTTCGGGCTACCTGGCCGCACTGTTCGCGCATCGCGCGCAGCACGTGACGGCCGTCGAGATCGATCCGGTCAACGCGAAGTTCGCGGCCGACAACCTGCGCAACGACGGCGTGACGAACGCGGAAGTCGCGCTCGGCGACGGCGCGCTCGGCTGGCCCGGCAAGGCGCCGTACGACGTGATCTGCGTCGCGGGCGGCCTGCCGGTCGTGCCGCAGCAGATGCTCGAACAGCTGAAGATCGGCGGCCGCCTGTCGGCGTTCGTCGGCGGCCGTCCGGTGATGAAGGCGCAGATCATCACGCGCATCGACGACAAGCAGTATCGTGTCGCCGACGTGTTCGAAACCTACGTCGACCACCTCGTCAACGCGATCGAACCGTCGCGTTTCAAGTTCTGAGCGGCGGCCCCATGCAGATCCTGACGCCCGCGATGCTCGCGGAATGGCTTCGCGATCCGGCGCGCCCCGCGCCGGTCGTCCTCGACGTGCGCGAACCGTGGGAAATCTCGACCGCGCAGATCGCCGGCAGCGTGTCGATCCCGATGCAGCAGATCCCCGCGCGCAGCGAGGAGCTCGACGACGAAGCGGAAATCGTCTGCGTGTGCCATCACGGGATGCGCAGCGCGCAGGTCGCGATGTTCCTCGAATCGCGCGGCTTCACGAAGCTGTACAACCTGCAGGGCGGGATCGACGCGTGGTCGCGTGACGTCGATCCGTCCGTGCCGCGTTACTGACCTTCCCGGCGGCGCATCGCGCGCCACCACGGCGACCGGCGCGTTGTAGCCGATCTCCGACCCGCCGAACGGGCGCGCATGGCGCGCCCGTTTGCGTTTCTGCTTCCGTGTTCCCCCCTCCTCCGTTGACTTCAGCGCGCCGGCAATCTGCGTCCGCTCGATGACGAGCGGCGGCGAGCGCCCGAGCAAGGCCCCCGTCGAACGGATCGCCTCGCCCTTCCCCCGGCACTTCAGGACTACACCGTACACGCGCGACGCCGACACGACACGACACGACGCGACCGGATGCGTGCGCATCGATCGCGTGCCGCCCGTCCTTCAACGCGTGACCCACGCGCTCGAACACGGGCGCATGCCGTGCACCATTTGCGCCCGTGTGCGCGCACCGCAACGGTTCGCGCATGCTGCACGACGCGTCATCCGCACCGCGCCGGCGCCCCGCGCCACCCCGCCCAGGCACATCCGGCGTGCATCCGTGCGACTGGCACATGCCTTGCGTTACTCCGATGCCGGCGCCCTCACGGCGCACACCTATCCAACACGACAAGGGGATCCCGATGAAACGTCGCAGTCTGTTGAAGTTCGGTTCGATGGCCGGTGCACTCGCGCTGGCGGGCAAGAGTCCGTTCGCGCACGCGGCCGATGCGGGCACGGGCCCGATCAAGGTCGGCATCCTGCATTCGCTGTCGGGCACGATGGCGATCTCCGAAACGTCGCTGAAGGATACGGCGCTGATGACGATCGCCGAGATCAACAAGAACGGCGGCGTGATGGGCCGCAAGCTCGAGCCGGTGGTCGTCGATCCCGCATCGAACTGGCCGCTGTTCGCGGAAAAGGCACGCCAGCTGCTCACGCAGGACAAGGTCGCATGCGTGTTCGGCTGCTGGACGTCGGTGTCGCGCAAGTCGGTGCTGCCGGTGTTCGAGGAACTGAACGGCCTGCTCTACTACCCGGTGCAGTACGAAGGCGAGGAAATGTCGCGCAACGTGTTCTACACGGGCGCCGCGCCGAACCAGCAGGCGATTCCCGCCGTCGAGTACCTGATGAGCGCGGAAGGCGGCGGCGCGAAGCGCTTCTTCCTGCTCGGCACCGACTATGTGTATCCGCGCACGACCAACAAGATCCTGCGCGCGTTCCTGAAATCGAAGGGCGTGAAGGACGCCGACATTCAGGAGGTCTACACGCCGTTCGGCCATAGCGATTACCAGACCATCGTCGCGAACATCAAGAACTTCTCGCAGGGCGGCAAGACGACCGTGGTCTCGACGATCAACGGCGATTCGAACGTGCCGTTCTACAAGGAGCTCGGCAACCAGGGGATCAAGGCGACCGACGTGCCGGTGGTCGCGTTCTCGGTCGGCGAGGAAGAGCTGCGCGGGATCGACACGAAGCCGCTCGTCGGCCATCTCGCCGCGTGGAACTACTTCATGTCGGTGAAGAACCCGACCAACACGAAGTTCAAGGACCAGTTCGCCGCGTGGGTGAAGGCGAGCAACCTGCCGGGCGGCGCGAAGCGCGTGACCAACGATCCGATGGAGGCGACCTACGTCGGCATCCACATGTGGAAGCAGGCCGTCGAAAAGGCGAAGAGCACCGACGTCGACAAGGTGCGCGTCGCGATGATCGGCCAGACGGTCGCCGCACCGTCGGGCTTCACGCTCTCGATGGACGGTAACCATCACCTGCACAAGCCGGTGATGATCGGCGAGATCCGCGGCGACGGGCAATTCAACGTCGTGTGGAAGACGAAGACCGCGGTGCGCGCGCAGCCGTGGAGCCCGTTCATCGCCGGCAACCAGGGCAAGCCGGACATCGTCAGCTCGATCCCGGCGTTCCTGCGCCGGCAGCGCGCGGCGCTCGTCTGACGCGATGCGGGGCGCCGCGCACCGGCGTGGCGCTCCGCTTGCAGGCAGGTGCGTGAACACCGGTACTCACCGTAACGAACCGCACGCGCCCGCGCACCGCCGCACGAACCCGCTCTCCCACGCCCGACAGGATCTCCCGATGCCTACACGCTTTCGCCGCGCCGCCGTCGCGGTCGTCGCCTGTGCCGCGCTGGCGTGCGCGCTGCCGCGCGCCGCGTTCGCCCTGACGGCCGCCGATACCGCCGCGCTCGCCGGCGACGACTTCGACGCGAAGACGGCCGCGATCGACCATCTCGCCGCCGATGCCGATCCGCGCGCCGTCGCGTTGCTCAATGCGCTGTCGACCGGCGACGCGCTCGCGACCGGCGACGGCCGCCTGCTGATCCAGACCGGCGACATCGCACACGACGCGCTCACCCAGGCCGCGACACCGGCCGGCGACGCACAGCCCGTGATGCTGAACAACCTGCTGCGCACGAAGATCGCCGGCGCGCTGTCGGGTCTCGCACTCGCCTCGCCCGACGTCGCCGCGCGTCGCGACGCGATCGACGCGCTGCTGAAGTCGCCGGACCCGGCGCTCAAGCCGATGATCGATCGCGCGCGCGCGAAGGAAACCGATCCGGCACTGAAGCGCCGCCTCGACGCACTATGGGCCATCGCCGCGTTGCACGACGCCGATCCGGCGAAGCGCCTCGAAGCCGTGCAGGTGGTGGCCGCGCGCCACGACCTCGACATGATCGAGCAGTTGCGCCCGCTCGTCGCGAAGAACGCGGACGGCAGCGACGCGGAGCCCGACGCGCGCGTGCGCGAAGCCGCGCAGCACGGGCTCGACGCATTGCACGCGCTGCAGCGCCGCGGCGAGATCGCGGGCACCGTGTTCGCGGGCCTGTCGCTCGGCAGCGTGCTGCTGCTCGCGGCGCTCGGCCTCGCGATCACGTACGGGCTGATCGGCGTGATCAACATGGCGCACGGCGAATTCCTGATGATCGGTGCATACGCAACCTATGTCGTGCAGACGCTGATCCAGCGCTATGCGCCGGCCGCGTTCGACTGGTATCCGCTCGTCGCGGTGCCCGTCTCGTTCGCGGCGGCCGCGCTGGTCGGCATCGTGCTCGAACGGCTCGTGCTGCGGCACCTGTACGGCCGCCCGCTCGAGACGCTGCTCGCGACCTTCGGCGTGAGCCTGATCCTGATCCAGGCGACGCGCATGCTGTTCGGCGCGCAGAACGTGCAGGTCGTGAACCCGTCGTGGATGAGCGGCGGCGTGACCGTGATGCAGAACCTGATCCTGCCGTACAACCGGCTCGCGATCCTCGCGTTCGCGCTCGCGGTCGTGTTCGTCGCCTGGGGCGTGCTGACGAAGACACGGCTCGGCCTGTTCGTGCGCGCGGTCACGCAGAACCGCCGGATGGCGGCGTGCGTCGGCGTGAAGACCGCGCGCGTCGATGCGTATGCGTTCGCGTTCGGCGCGGGCATCGCGGGCCTCGGCGGCTGCGCGCTGTCGCAGATCGGCAACGTGGGGCCCGACCTCGGGCAGAACTACATCATCGATTCGTTCATGGCGGTCGTGCTCGGCGGCGTCGGCCAGATCGCCGGCACCGTGCTCGGCGGCTTCGGGCTCGGCCTCGTCAGCAAGGCGATCGAGCCGTTCTGGGGCGCCGTGCTCGCGAAGATCGCGGTGCTCGTGATGATCGTGCTGTTCATCCAGAAACGTCCGCAGGGCATGTTCGCCCCGAAGGGACGCAGCGCGGAGGCCTGACATGACTTCATTCACCGATTCGTTGTCGAACCCGGTCGCCGACGCGCCGAAGCCCGCTGCCGCCGCGCGTGCGGAGGAAGGTTTCGCGCTCGGCCTGCCGCCCCGCCCCGCGCTGCTGTCGCGCCGTGCGTGGCTCGCGCTCGTCGCGCTGTGCGTCGCGATCGGCGTCGGCGTGCCGCTCGCCGCGCTGGTCGCGCCCGAATCCAGCGCGTTCCATCTGTCCGCGTATGCGATGACGCTCGCCGGCAAGCTGATGTGCTACGCGATCGCCGCGCTCGCGCTCGATCTCGTGTGGGGCTACTGCGGCATTCTCAGCCTCGGTCACGGGCTGTTCTTCGCGCTCGGCGGCTATGCGATCGGCATGTACCTGATGCGCGAGATCGGCCGCGACGGCAAGTACGGCAGTGACCTGCCCGACTTCATGGTGTTCCTCGACTGGCATCAGCTGCCCTGGTACTGGAGCGGCACGCAGCATCTCGCGTGGGCGCTCGCGCTGGTCGTGCTCGTGCCGGCCGTGCTCGCCTGGGTGTTCGGCTTCTTCACGTTCCGCTCGCGCGTGAAGGGCGTGTACCTGTCGATCATCACGCAGGCGCTGACGTTCGCCGCGATGCTGCTGTTCTTTCGCAACGAGACGGGCTTCGGCGGCAACAACGGCTTCACCGACTTCAAGCGCATCGCCGGGTTTCCGATCACGTCGCCCGGCACGCGCACGGTGCTGTTGCTGCTGACCTTCGCGACGCTCGTGCTCGCGTTCATCGCCGCGCGCGCGATCGTCACCAGCAAGCTCGGGCGCGTGGTCACCGCGGTGCGCGACGGCGAGACGCGGCTGATGTTCCTCGGCTACAGCCCGCTCGCGTACAAGCTGTTCGTGTGGACGCTGTCGGCCGTGCTGTGCGGGATCGCCGGCGCGCTGTACGTGCCGCAGGTCGGCATCATCAATCCCGGCGAGATGTCGCCCGGCAACTCGATCGAAATGGCGATCTGGGTCGCGGTGGGCGGGCGCGGCACGCTGATCGGGCCGATCGTCGGCGCGTTCGCGGTGAACGGCGCGAAGAGCCTCTTCACCGCGTACTTCGCCGAATACTGGCTGTTCTTTCTCGGCCTGATCTTCGTGCTCGTGCCGCTCCTGCTGCCGCGCGGGATCATGGGCCTCGTCGACACGCTGCTCGCAAAGGGGAAACGCGCATGAACGGCACGGCCCTCTACCAGTTCACGCCACCGCCCGAGGACGAGCTGCTGGCCGTCAGCGGCAGCGCATCGATGGGCCGCGTGGTGCCGCCCGGCATCGACACGTCGCACGGCACGATCCTCTACCTCGAGGACATCGAGGTGAGCTTCGACGGCTTTCGCGCGCTGAACAAGCTGTCGCTCGCGATCGACGCCGGCGAGCTGCGCTGCGTGATCGGCCCGAACGGCGCGGGCAAGACGACGATGATGGACGTGATCACCGGCAAGACGCGACCCGATGCGGGCAAGGTGTTCCTCGGCCAGACCATCGACCTCGCGCGGATGAACGAGCCCGAGATCGCGCGTGCGGGGATCGGCCGCAAGTTCCAGAAGCCGACCGTGTTCGAACAGCATCCGGTGTGGGAAAACCTCGAACTGGCGATGCAGACCGACAAGGGCTGGCTCGCGTCGCTGCGCGCGCGGCTCGACCGCGCCGCGCAGGCGAAGATCGAGGAAACGCTGGCGCTGATCGGCCTCGAAAGCGACGCCTATCGCGCGGCCGGCGAGCTGTCGCACGGGCAGAAGCAGCGGCTCGAGATCGGCATGCTGCTGATGCAGCGCCCGGCGCTCCTGCTGCTCGACGAGCCGGCGGCCGGGATGACCGACCACGAGACGATGGAACTCGCGAAGCTGCTGAACACGCTGCGCGGCACCTGCTCGATGATGGTCGTCGAGCACGACATGGAGTTCGTCGCGGCGCTCGCGGGCGACACGGGCCGCGTGACGGTGATGGCCGAAGGCGCGGTGCTCGCGCAAGGCACGCTCGACCAGGTCAAGCGCGACGACGCGGTGATCGAGTCTTACCTCGGACGGTAATGCAATGCTGAAGATCGATGCACTGAACCAGTACTACGGCGGCAGCCATATCCTGCGCAACGTGACGCTGGCCGCCGACGACGGCAAGCTCACCGTGCTGCTCGGCCGCAACGGCGTCGGCAAGAGCACGCTGCTGCGCTGCCTGATGGGCGTCGTCGCCGCGAAGAGCGGCAGCGTGTCGTGGCGCGGCACGGCGCTCGGCACGCTGCCGCCGTATGCGCGCGTCGCGGCCGGTCTCGCCTACGTGCCGCAAGGCCGCGACATCTTCCCGCGGCTCACCGTCGAGGAGAACCTGCTCGTCGGCGCGGCAAGCCGCAAGGCGCCATCGAAAGTGCCCGATCGCATCTACGACCTGTTCCCGGTGCTGAAGGACATGCGCGCACGGCGCGGCGGCGACCTGTCGGGCGGCCAGCAGCAGCAGCTCGCGATCGGCCGCGCGCTGATGAGCGAGCCGCAGCTGCTGATCCTCGACGAGCCGACCGAGGGCATCCAGCCGTCGATCATCCAGGACATCGGCCGCACGCTGCGCCAGCTCGTCGACGAATCGAAGATGACCGTGCTGCTCGTCGAGCAGTATTACGACTTCGCGCAATCGATCGCGGACCGCTACTGGGTGATGAGCCGCGGCGAGATCGTCGCGGGCGGCGATGCGCGGGACATGGAGACGAACGGCGTGCGCGAGTTGATCGCGGTGTAGTCGAGGCCTCGACGAATGCCGGGAGGCGACAACCGATTTCATTAATATGGACGCCTTCAGCGTTCGCTGAAACCATGTATTTCAGTGAAATCTTGACAAATTTCACTGAAATACTATTCTTCAGCAAATGTTGAAATCCATCCAATCAATGAACGGGATCGAAATCCAGGGGCGCAACGCGCTGGAACAGGTGCTGTCGCGCGTACCGATCGTCGTCGTCGACCACATCCATTCGGACGTGCCGATGAGCAACCGCCGGGTCGACCTCGTCGCCGACGTCCGCGCGGCCGGCACGCCCTATCGGCTGCTCTGTGAAATATTGCCGAACGGACAGCCCCGCTACGTCAACAACGCACTGCTGCAAATCCGTGAACACACGGCACACGGCGCACCGGACACTGTGCCGATCCTCATCGCCCCTTATTTTTCACCAGGTACGCGTGCGCTGTGCCAGCAATATCAGGTCGGCTACCTGGACATCGAAGGAAACGCGCAGATCGCCTTTGGCGGCGTGTTCATCGAGCGTCAGGTGACCGATCGCCCCGTCACTGAACGTCGCGAACTCAAATCCCTTTTCAAGCCAAAGGCGGCACAGATACTTCGGGCGATGCTGCGCGACCCGCACCGTGCCTGGAAAGTCGCGGAACTGGCGGATGTCACCGGCGTAAGCATCGGGCAGGTCAGCAATGTGCGCACCGCCCTGATCGATCGCGAATGGGCTGCGACGACGCGTGACGGAATCTACCTGTCGCGACCGGATGCAATGATCGATGCATGGCGCGACAGCTATGAAGCGCCGGCAGGCGAGCGTCACACGCTCTACACAACGCTGCACGGTGGCGCACTCGAAAGTACCGCGCGCGAAACGCTCGGTATGGCCAACGAGGAAATACCGGGTGCCGCAGCGTTTGCGTCGTTTTCAGCCGCAAACTGGATCGCCCCCTATGCTCGCGCGCCCATCCAGTATTTCTATGCAACGAAGGCCGGCCTCGGCCGGCTGACGGCCGCGCTGAAACTCAAGCCCGTGCCGCGCGGTGAAAACGTCGTCATCACGCTCGTCAAGGATGAAGGCCTGCTTGCCGACACGATCGAGCCGGCTACTGGCGCCATTTGTACGAGCCCCGTTCAGACCTATCTCGACCTTACCCTCACTGGCGAACGTGGCGAAGAAGCCGCCCGTCATTTACGTGAAGCGACGATGGCATGGCCGCAATGACCCCGCAAGAGCCGCAATCTGCGGCGGATTACGATGATCGAACGACTGCCGCGGTCAAATCCGTACTGATCGAAATCGGTCAGATTCTCGGCAGTTTCAAAGGCAAATTCGCGGTGATCGGCGGAGCCGTGCCGTGGCTGCTGCTCGATAACGATGAAATGCATCACGTCGGCACGATCGACATCGATCTGAGCCTGGATGCCGAAGCACTCGCAGACACCGCGTATGTCGCCCTGATCGACGCGCTGATGGGAAACGGCTACGAGCAGCGCGAAACGCTGCGACGCTTCCAGCTTGTACGGCACGTGAAAACAACTGACGGTGGTCCGCCGATCGACGTCATCGTCGATTTTCTGATGCCTCGGCATGCCGAAATCGAAAAGCGCATTCCGCCGCTGCTCGGTAATTTCGCGGTCCAACGCGCAGACGGCGCGGATCTCGCGACGCGCTTTTACCAGATGACGGCAATCTCGGGACCCATGCCGAACGGCGGCACGAACACGGTCGAAGTTGCCGTTTGTTCGATTCCGGCGCTGCTTGCGATGAAAGGCTATGCACTGAATGGGCGACTCAAGCAGAAGGACGCGTACGACGTGTACTTCTGCGTTCGAAACTACCCCGACGGCATCGACGGCCTCGCGCAGGCCTGTCGTCCTTTGCTCGACTTCGACAGCGGCGTCACCGGATTCCGCTACATTGCGGAAAAGTTCGACACGCCAGATGGCTTCGGCCCGACTTCGGTGCGACGCTTCGTCGAGGACACACGCATCCTCGGCGATCGCACGCCAGACCAATGGCAGCAGGATGCGTTCGGACAAGTCGACGCCCTGCTGCATGAGCTCGGGTTACGACGTTGACGGGAGACGACATGCAACCGCTCAAGGACCAATCTCACCGCTATTCGAACGCGCAGCAGGGCCGATCGTGCCGCGCGTCTTGGCTCATGTTCTTGTAGCATCCATGCTCCAGCCTCTCCACGTCGAATCGATGTCCGCCCCCGACTCCCACGCTCCGCTGTCCCGCCCCGCCGTCGCCAAGTCCTGGCGCGGCCGCCTCGAACTCGGCTTCGAACGGCACGGCGCGCGCACGACGCTCGTCCACCGGCTGCACGACGGCCCGCTGCGCGTGCAGCGGCCGCTGTATCCGGAAGGCGACGCGATCTGCCACGCGGTCATCGTTCACCCGCCGGGCGGCGTCGCGGGCGGCGACCGGCTCGACATCGACATCGCGCTCGGCGACGGCACGCACGCGGTGCTGACGACACCCGGCGCGACCAAGTGGTACAAGTCGAACGGCCTCGACGCGACGCAGCGCATCGGCATCACGGTCGGCGAGCACGCGAAGCTCGACTGGCTGCCGCAGAACAACCTGTTCTTCGACGCGGCCCACGCCGCGCTCGACTTCACGGTGACGCTCGGCGCGGGCGCGAGCGCGATCGGCTGGGACGCGACGCAACTCGGCCGGCAGGCGGCCGGCGAAACGTGGTCGGCGGGCCGCATCGCGTCGGGTTCGGCGCTCGTCGCTGCCGACGGCCGGCCGCTGTGGACCGAGCGCGCGCTGCTCGACGCGTGCGATCCGCTGCGCGGCGCGCTGCAGGGCCTCGGCGGCTTTCCCGTGTATGGCACGCTATGGGCGGCCGGCGCCGCGTGCGATGCCGCGCTCGCCGAATCGCTCGCCGCACGGATGCCGTTCGGCGACACGCTGCGCGCGGGCGCGACCTGCGTGACGCCGGGCGTCCTGCTGGTGCGCGCGGTGTCGACGTCGATGGAAGCGCTGCAGCGTCACTTCATCGACTGCTGGCTTGCGCTGCGTCCGCTCGTGCACGGCGTCGACGCGCGGCCGCTGCGCCTCTGGCAAACCTGAACGCGCCCGACACCGCACGCACCGTTTCGGCGCAGCGCCGCCGCCAGCGCTGCCCGCGATCCATGCATCGCGCACCAGGATCGCGCATCGACGCGCGTTCTTCCGACTTGGCACGCGCCTTGCTGCTTACATAACGGATACACGACGCACGGGAAACGGCGCGGTGCTACGATGAACCGCGCCCCTGCCGGCCCCCTGCGCACCGATAAAAATTACGTTTTCCTGAACGATTGCCTTCATGAAACTGACTCCCCGAGAAAAGGACAAGCTGCTGATCTTCACGGCGGCGCTGCTGGCCGAGCGCCGTCGCGCGCGCGGGCTGAAGCTCAACTATCCGGAAGCGGTCGCGTTCATCACCGCCGCGCTGATGGAAGCCGCGCGCGACGGCAAGACCGTCGCCGAGGTGATGCACTACGGCACGACGCTGCTCACGCGCGACGACGTGATGGAAGGCGTGCCGGAGATGATCCCCGACATCCAGGTCGAGGCGACCTTCCCGGACGGCACCAAGCTCGTGACCGTCCACCACCCGATTCCGTGACCGAGGTAGCACGCATGATCCCCGGCGAAATCCTCACCGACGACGGCGAGCACGAACTGAACGCGGGCCGCGCGACGCGCTCGCTCGTCGTCGCGAACACCGGCGACCGCCCGGTGCAGGTCGGCTCGCACTACCACTTCTTCGAAGTCAACGACGCACTGTCGTTCGATCGCGCGGCCGCGCGCGGCTTCCGGCTCAACATCGCGGCCGGCACCGCCGTGCGCTTCGAGCCGGGCCAGACGCGCACCGTCGAGCTGGTCGAGCTGGCCGGCGAACGCGCCGTCTACGGTTTTCAGGGCAAGGTGATGGGGCCGCTGTAAGCCGCGCCCCGCTCTTCAGGAACAGCACATGACACTACGCTTGAGCCGCCGCGCGTACGCGGAAATGTTCGGGCCGACGACGGGCGACCGCGTGCGGCTCGCCGATACCGAACTGCTGATCGAGATCGAACGCGACTTCACGACCTACGGCGAGGAGGTGAAATTCGGCGGCGGGAAGGTGATCCGCGACGGCATGGGCCAGTCGCAGCGGGTGGCCGCCGACGTGCCCGACACGATCATCACGAACGCGGTGATCCTCGATCACTGGGGCATCGTGAAGGCCGACATCGCGATCAAGCACGGCCGCATCGCCGCGATCGGCAAGGCCGGCAATCCGGACATCCAGCCCGGCGTGACGATCGCGATCGGCGCGGCGACCGAAGTGATCGCCGGCGAAGAGCTGATCGTGACGGCCGGCGGCATCGACACGCACATCCACTTCATCAGCCCGCAGCAGATCGACGAGGCGCTCGCGTCGGGCGTCACGACCATGCTCGGCGGCGGCACGGGGCCGGCCACCGGCACCAACGCGACGACCTGCACGCCGGGCCCGTGGCACATGGAGCGGATGCTGCAGGCGGCCGACGGCTGGCCGATCAACCTCGGCTTCCTCGGCAAGGGCAACGCGAGCCTGCCGCAGCCGCTCGTCGAACAGATCGCGGCCGGCGCGATCGGCCTGAAGCTGCACGAAGACTGGGGCACGACGCCCGCCGCGATCGACAACTGCCTGTCGGTCGCCGACGACACCGACACGCAGGTCGCGATCCACACCGACACGCTGAACGAGGCCGGTTTCGTCGAATCGACGGTCGCCGCGTTCAAGGGCCGCACGATCCACACGTATCACACCGAAGGCGCGGGCGGCGGCCATGCGCCCGACATCCTGAAGGTGTGCGGCGAGGCGAACGTGCTGCCGTCGTCGACCAACCCGACGCGCCCGTACACGATCAACACGCTCGACGAGCATCTCGACATGCTGATGGTGTGCCACCACCTCGATCCGTCGATCGCCGAGGATCTCGCGTTCGCCGAATCGCGGATCCGCCGCGAGACGATCGCGGCCGAGGACATCCTGCACGATCTCGGCGCGCTGTCGATGCTGTCGTCCGACTCGCAGGCGATGGGCCGCGTCGGCGAAGTGATCATCCGCACCTGGCAGACCGCGCACAAGATGAAGGTGCAGCGCGGCGCGCTGCCGGAGGACGGCGCGCGCAACGACAACTTCCGCGCGAAGCGCTACGTCGCGAAGTACACGATCAACCCGGCGATCACGCACGGCATCGCGCACGAAGTCGGCTCGATCGAACCCGGCAAGTGGGCCGACCTCGTGCTGTGGGAACCGGCGTTCTTCGGGATCAAGCCGTCGATGATCCTGAAGGGCGGGATGATCGCGATGGCGCAGATGGGCGACCCGAACGCATCGATCCCGACGCCGCAGCCCGTCCACTACCGCGAGATGTTCGCCACGCGCGGCGGTGCGCTTGCGCGCACGTCGCTGACCTTCGTGTCGCAGATGGCCGCCGATGCGGGCATCGCCGAACGCTACGGGCTCGCGAAGCAGATCGTGCCCGTGCGCAACTGCCGCAACGTGACGAAGGCCGACATGATCCACAACGCGTGGCGCCCGTCGATCAGCGTCGATCCCGAAACCTACGACGTGATCGCCGACGGCCAGCTGCTCACCTGCGAGCCGGCGACGGTGCTGCCGATGGCGCAGCGCTATTTCCTGTTCTGATTTCCGGTTTTCGCTTCATTCCCGCACCATGCGCACTCTCGACAAACGCATTCCCCCGAACGTGAAACTCGCCGCGTCGCTCGTCGCGCGCGCGCCGACGCTCACGCTCGCCTATGACGCCCGCTGCAAGAGCCGCCTCGCGGCCACGCTCGACACCGGCGAGGACGTCGCGGTCCTGCTGCCGCGCGGCACCGTGCTGCGCGACGGCGACGTGCTCGTCGCCGACGACGGCGCGCTCGTGCGCATCGCCGCGGCGCCCGAGACCGTGCTGCTCGTGCGCGCGGCCGATCCGCTCACGCTGATGCGCGCCGCGTATCACCTCGGCAACCGTCACACGCCGGTCGAGATCGGCGACGGCTATCTGAAGCTCGAGGCCGATCCCGTGCTCGCGGACATGCTGCGCCGGCTCGGCACGCAGGTCGAGGAAGCGCGCGCACCGTTCCAGCCGGAAGCCGGCGCGTACGGCGGCGGCCACAAGCACGGGCACGATGCCACGTTCGCCGAGGACTACGCGCTCGCGCAGCAGGTCTTCGGCGAACACCACGGCCACTCGCACGATCACGATCACGATCACGATCACGATCACGATCACGATCACGATCACGATCATCAGCATGGTCCGGGTTGCTCGCACGGCCACCACGGTCATGACCACCACTGAGCTCGTCGCGCTGCTGCACCTCGCGTCGCCCGCACTGCCGATCGGCGCGTTCAGCTACTCGCAGGGACTCGAAGCCGCGCTCGACGCGAACCTGATCCGCGACGCCGACACCGCGCGCGACTGGATCGCGAGCGGGCTGACCGACGTGCTCGCGCACGGCGAGCTGCCGTTCCTCGCACACCAGCTTGCCCGCTGGCAGGCGCACGACGCCGACGCGCTCGCACGCGAGAACGCATGGTTCGTCGCGAGCCGCGAATCGGCGGAGCTGCGCCGCGAAACCGAGCAGATGGGCTGGTCGCTCGCGCAACTCTGCGCGTCGCTCGAGTGGGGCGATGCCGCGCGCCGCGCGACGCTCGCGTCGCTGTCGCCGATCGCGCTGCCGACCGCATTCGCCTACGCGGCCGCCGCACACGATGCCGGCGCCGACGCGACGCTTGCCGCGTACGCATTCGGCTGGGTCGAGAACCAGACGTCGGCCGCGCTGAAAGCGGTGCCGCTCGGCCAGCTCGCGGGCCAGCGCATCATCGTCGCGCTGCGCGGCGCGATCGACGCGGCCGTGCGCCGCGCGCTCGCGACGCCGCCCGACGCCATCAACACGTTCGCGCCGCAGCTCGGCATCCTGTCCGCGCGGCACGAAACCCAGTATTCGCGGTTGTTCCGCTCCTGAACCCGACCTACGCCATGAACGCACCCGCTCCCTCCTCCGCCCGCCGCACCAAGAAACTGCCGCCGCTGCGCGTCGGCATCGGCGGCCCGGTCGGCTCCGGCAAGACCACGCTGCTCGAAATGCTGTGCAAGGCGATGCGCGACAAGTACGACCTCGTCGCGATCACGAACGACATCTATACGAAGGAAGACCAGCGGCTGCTGACGGTTGCGGGCGCGCTGCCCGAGGAACGCATCATGGGCGTCGAGACGGGCGGCTGCCCGCACACGGCGATCCGCGAGGATGCGTCGATCAACCTCGAGGCCGTCGACCGGATGCTGTCGCGCTTTCCCGACGCCGACATCGTGTTCATCGAATCGGGCGGCGACAATCTCGCGGCGACGTTCAGCCCCGAGCTGTCGGACCTGACGATCTACGTGATCGACGTCGCCGGCGGCGAGAAGATTCCGCGCAAGGGCGGTCCCGGCATCACGAAGTCCGACCTGCTCGTGATCAACAAGACCGATCTCGCGCCGCTCGTCGGTGCGAACCTCGACGTGATGGCGTCCGACACGAAGAAGATGCGCGGCGAGCGGCCTTACGTGATGACGAACCTGAAGGTGCTCGAAGGCGTCGCGGATGTCGTCGCGTTCATCGAGAAGAAGGGATTATTGACGGTGTGAGCGGCGGCGAGGCGGCACGCTGCCGCCTCGCCTGCCCGGGGGCGGCCTTGCGCCGCCCGCTTAGTCGTCCGATGCGTCGGACGCGTCGGTTACACCGGATGCGCCCTGCATCGCACGTCCGCCGCGCTCGACCGGCGGCAGCAGCGCCGCGAGCACGTCGACCGAGCGCGCGGTCGCGCCGCGATGGCGCGACGCGAACGCGGCACCGGCCGCGCCCATCGCGACGCGCCGCGCGGTGTCGGCAAACAATGCGTCGAGCACGTGCGCGAGATCGAGCGGATCCGCGACCTGCATCGCCGCGCCGGCCGCGACCGCATCGGCGGTCGCCTGCGTGAAGTTGAACACGTGCGGGCCGATCAGCACCGGCACGCCGACCGCGCACGCTTCGATCAGGTTCTGCCCGCCGAGCGGCAGCAGGCTGCCGCCGATGAATGCGACGTCCGCGGCCGCGTAGTACGCGCCGAGCTCACCCATCGAATCGCCGAGCAGCACCGTCACGTCGGCCGGCAACGGCTCGGCGGCCGGGCGGCCGGCCGCGAGCGCGGCCGCGTCGGCGGCCCACGCGGAGCGCCGCACGCACTTGAAGCCGTTGCGCCCGGCGAGCGCCTCGACTTCGGCGAAACGCTGCGGGTGGCGCGGCACGAGGATCAGCAGCGCGCCGGGCGTCTTCATCGCGGCGAACGCCTGCAGCACCAGCGCCTCCTCGTTCTCGCGCGTGCTGGCGGCGACCCACACGGGCCGCGTGCCGATCGCGTCGCGCCAGGCGTGGCCGCGCGCCGCCAGCTCCGGCGGCGTCGTCATGTCGAACTTCAGGTTGCCGAGCACCGTCACGTTGCGCGCGCCGAGCGAGGTCAGCCGCTCCGCGTCGGCCGGGCTCTGCGCGAGTACGCGCGAGAAACCGCCGAACACGTCGCGCGCTGCCGCGCCGAATTTCGCCGCGCGCCGATGCGAGCGGGCGGACATCCGCGCGTTGGTCAGCACGAGCGGCACGTCCGCGCGGCGGCACTCGTCGATCAGCGTCGGCCACACCTCGGTTTCCATCACGAGGCCGAGCGTCGGTCGCCATGCGCGCAGGAAGCGCCGCACCGCGCCCGGCATGTCGTACGGCAGGTAGCAGCGCAGCACGCGATCGCCGAAGATCTGCTCGCCGGTCGCGCGGCCACTCGGCGTCATGTGCGTGATCAGGATGCGCGCGTCGGGACGCGCGCGCATCAGCGCGTCGATCAGCGGCTGCGCGGCGCGCGTCTCGCCGACCGACACCGCATGCACCCAGATCAGCGGCGCGCGATCGTCCGGCGAACGGCCCGCGACCTGGCCGAAGCGCTCGCCGATGTGCTCGCGATAGCCGCGCTCCTTGCGCGAGCGCACGAGGAGCCGGATCACCGCGATCGGCGCGACGAGCCACCACAGCGCGCGATAGATCGCCCTCAGCATGCAGCAGCCCTCGTATTGCGTCGGTGAAGAGGCGCGCTCAAACCAGCGCCCTGCCCTGCAGGCGCTCGAGAATCCCGAGCGGCGCGCATTCGCGACGCACCATCGCGTCGACCGGCAGGAAGAAGGTCTGCTCGAGCATGAACTGGCCGGACATCACAGCGTGCGAAGTCTGATCGGAGAAACATATCCACACGCTGCCCGGCGGAAACGGCATCGTCTGCTGCGGGCAGGTCTTCTGGTAGTCGAGATCGGCCTTCATGCCGTCGTGCAGGTTCAGCATCAGGTGGTCGTACGCGCTGCGCGGCGACTTCGTCACGTGCAGCAGGTTCAGCAGCCACGCCGAGCCCGGAAACTGCGGCCGGATCTTCGGCAGGAAGCGCTTCGCGACGTCCTCGAACGGTTCGCCGACGCGCCACACGCGCGGCTGGCCGGCCGGGTTCACGTTCGTGAACACGCGCAGGATCCGCTCGCCGTAGTTCGGCCGCGACGGGAACGCGTCGACGTGCAGCCGGCTGTCGTCCTTGCGCCACGACGTCTGGCGCGTCTCGACCTGCATCAGCCGCAGGCTCGTCGGCGCGACGCGCAGCTTGCCGCGGTATTCGGGAAAGAGGCCGTCGACGAGCGTGCCGGCCTGCTGCTGGAAGCGTGCGATCAGCGCGCGCACGGCCGACTGCGTGACGCTGTCGCCGAGCACGCCGGCGAGCGCGCCGCCGTTCGGCGCGAGGCTGATGTTCTTGCGTTTCGGATCGGCGAGCGCCGGATCGAGCAGCGCTTCCTCGCCGCCTTCGATCGCGAAGCGCAGGTGCGGGAAATACAGCACCTTGCCTTCCTCGACCGCGGCGAGCAGTTGCTCGCGCGGCGCCGACAGGTTGTGTCCGCTCCAGTCGGCGGACGGGACTTCGATGATCTGGGATTCGCTCATGATCGGTTCGCGTGCGTGGCAGGCAGGGCAGGCATGACGGGCATTACAGCAGACCGAAGCCCGCGAGCACCGCCTTCACCTGTGTGATCGACGGCGGCTGCCCCGCCGTGCCGAGATTGACGACGTTCGGCGACCAGTAGCCGCCGGTGCGCCATGCCGTCGCGAAATTGTACAGTTCGACCGTCGGACGCTTCAGCGCGGCCGCGATGTGAACGAGACCTGTATCAACCCCGACCGTCGCGGCCGCGCCGTCGATCAGGCCGACGACGGCCGGCAGCGACAGCTTCGGCGGCACGATCGCCGCCGCGCCGAACTCCTTCGCGAGCCGCTCGCTGGTCGCGCGCTCCGCGTCGTTGCCCCACGGCAGCACGAGCGACGCGCCGCGCCGCACGAGCGCCTGGCCGAGCTCGATCCACGCGGCGTCCGGCCACTGCTTGTCGGCGCGCGACGTCGCATGCACGAACACCACGTAAGGCACCGGCAGGTTCAGGCCGAGCGCCGCGACCGCGCGCGCCGCCGCGCGCGTATCGAGGCCGAACTCGACCGGATCGGCCGGCGTCGGCGCCGGGTCGCCCAGCGCGGCCGCGACGAGTTGCCGCGAGCGCTCGACCACGTGCGTGCGCGACGCGATCGGCACGCGCTTGCGATAGAAGAAGCGCACCGGCCATTCATAGCCGGCGCCGTCGGTGCGGTTGCCGAGACCGGCGAGCGGGCCGCGCGCCCAGCTCGCGACCCAGGCCGTCTTGATGAGCCCCTGGCAGTCGATCACGAGGTCGTACTGCTCGGCCGCGAGGCGCTTGCGAAACGCGCGGATCTCGCGCCACGTCGCGCTCGAGAACGGCTTCTTGCGCCAGCGGCGCAGCGAGAACGGCAGCACGTCGCGCACGCCGTCGACGAGCCGCACGAGGTCGACGAAGCTCTCCTCGACGAGCCAGTCGATCTGCGCGTCGGGGTGGCGACGCCGGATATCGGCGATCACCGGCATGTTGTGCACGACGTCGCCCAGCGACGACACGCGCACGATCAGGATCTTTTGCACGCTGAAAAAACGCCGGCTGGCAGCCGGCGACAAGCATAAAGGGGGGATTTTATCTCGCCCGGCGGGCCAGACAGACAAAAAGCGGCCGCACGCCCGTGGCGTGCGCCGCTTTTCGGGAGAGTCGCGGCCGATGAGCCGGCCGCGGCGCCGCTGGCGGCCCGCAGGCCGCCGGGGGTCAGAACGGCAGCTTGACGTCCGGCTTCGCGGCCGTCAGCACGCGGCGGAAGTCGTCCTGGATGCGCTTGAGCCCTTCCGTGGTCTCCGATTCGAACCGCATCACGACGACCGGCGTCGTGTTCGACGAACGCGCGAGGCCGAAGCCGTCCGGGTACTCGACGCGCAGGCCGTCGATCGTCACAACCTCGTCCGCACCGTCGAATTTCGCTTCCTTCTGCAGCTTCTCGATCAGGCGGAAGTTCTCGCCTTCGTCGAGCCAGAGCTGCAGTTCGGGCGTGCTCATCGCGTCCGGCAGCCCGTTCAGCAGCGCGCTCGGATCGGCCGTCTTCGCGAGGATCTCGAGCAGGCGCGCGCCCGTGTAGAGGCCGTCGTCGAAGCCGTACCAGCGGTCCTTGAAGAACACGTGGCCGCTCATCTCGCCCGCGAGCGGTGCGCCCGTCTCGCGCAGCTTCGCCTTCACGAGCGAATGGCCCGTCTTCCACATCAGCGGTTCGCCGCCCTTCGCCTTCACCCACTGCGCGAGATGACGCGTGCACTTCACGTCGTAGATGATCTGCGCGCCCGGGTTGCGCGACAGCACTTCCTCCGCGAACAGCATCAGCTGGCGGTCCGGATAGATGATCTGGCCGTCCTTCGTGACGACGCCCAGGCGGTCGCCGTCGCCATCGAACGCGAAGCCGAGCTCGGCGTCGGTGTCCTTCAGCGCCTGGATCACGTCCTGCAGGTTTTCCGGGTGCGCGGGATCGGGGTGGTGGTTCGGGAACGTGCCGTCGATGTCGGTGAAGCGCTCGACGAGTTCGCAACCGAGCGCCTTGAACAGGCGCGTCGCGAGCGGGCCCGCGACGCCGTTGCCGGCGTCCACCACGAGCTTCAGCGGGCGCGCGAGCTTGATGTCGCCGACGATGCGCGCGATGTACTGATCGGCGACGTCGAATGCCTCGTACGAGCCGCTGCCCGTTTCGTAGCGCTCGTCGACGATGCGGCGGTACAGCGCCTGGATCTGCTCGCCGTAGATCGCCGCGCCGCGCAGCACCATCTTGAAGCCGTTGTAGTCGGGCGGGTTGTGGCTGCCCGTGACGACGATGCACGAATCGACGCGGCGCTCGCCGCCCTTCAGTGCCAGCGGCACGCTCGCCGCGAAATAGCCGACCGGCGTGGGCACCATGCCGACGTCGACGACGTCGACACCCGCCGCACGCAGGCCATCGGCGAGTGCGCCGACGAGATCGGGCCCCGACAGGCGGCCGTCGCGCGCGACGACGACCGCGTCGCCGCCCTGTGCGCGCACTTCGCTGCCGAATGCCCGGCCGATCCCGCGCGCCGTGTCGGCGTCGAGCGTCTTGCCGACCACACCGCGAATGTCATATGCCTTGAAGATGGATTGGGAGATCATCGATTCTCTCTGGGTTGCGTGCATGGAAAATAATCTGGCCGCCTTTCGCGCATGCCCGGCATCATACATGCGGGCCCGGCGCCACAAGGAACGGGAGGAACGGGACGGCTGGAGCGACCCCGATCCCACTTATAATCGCGGGTTTTGATGACGCGCATTCTGTCCATTTTAATGCCTAGCCGTTCCGCCGCCGCCAACCTGCCGCCTCCGGGCGCCCTGCCGGCCGCATCAAGCGCGTGCGGCTGCCCCGCATGCTGAAGCGATTCGGCAACCCGGACGTCGCGAAGGCCGTCGCGAATCTCGTCTGGCTGGGGCTCGAACGGCTCACGCAGATCGGCGTCGCGATCGCGATCAGCGGTCTTCTGGCCCGTTATTTCGGGCCGGATGTGTTCGGCAAATGGCAGTATGCGAATACGCTTCTCCTCGTACTGGCACCGCTCACCTGGGTGTGCGGCGCCGAAATCCTGGTTCCGACCATCGTCCAGCGCCCGCCCGCGCAACTCGGCGCGGTGCTCGGCAGCGCGTTCGTGCTGCGCATCGGCGTGTCCGCCGCCGCGCTCGTCGCGACCTGGATCGCGATCGGCGCCGGCGCGTTCGACCCGCTCGTCGGCGCGATGCTGGCGGGCCTCGCGGTCACGATGGTGTTCCGCGAGCCGTTCGTCGGCGTGATCAACGCGTGGCTGCAGAGCCTGACCTACAGCAAGCCGCAACTCGTGACCAGCATGGTCACGGCGCTGGCGAAGGCGCTCTTCGTCTGGCTGCTGGTCCGCGCGGCCGCCGGCCCCGCCCGCTTCGCGTGGCTGTGGGCGCTGGAGGCCGCCGCGATCGGCGTCGCGCTGCTGCTCTACTACCGTCATCGTAACGGCGGCGCGCTCGGCTGGACGTTCGACACACCGCTGTTCAGGCACTTTGCCACCGCCGGCACCGTGTTCTGGCTCGGTCTGATCTGCATGTACCTGTTCCTGAAGCTCGACCGCCTGATGCTCGAACGTCACGTGTCGTTCGCCGACCTCGGCCGCTATTCGGCCGCCCAGCAGCTCAACGAGAACTGGATCACGCTCGCGCTGATGCTCGCGCAGACCATCGCGCCCGCGTTCGTGTACCGCGTGCAGGACGTCGCGCGGCTGCGCCGCAACATCGTCCGGCTGATCGCGATGACCGCCGGCCTGATGACGGCCGGCGCGCTGGTGCTGGACGCCGCCGCGCCGCTGATCGTCGGCAAGGTGTTCGGCCACGGCTACGAGGCGTCGGTCGACATCTTCCGCTGGGCCGTCTGGCTGTCCGTGCCGGCCGGCATCGAGGCGATAGGCAATCTTATCGTTCTCAAATATCAAGCAAAATTCGTGTTGCTGGCGAAATGGGTGCTCGCGCTCGCGATCGCCGCGCTCGTCAACGTATTCGCCATCCCCCGGCTCGGCCTGTACGGCGCGCTCGTCGGGCTGGCGGCCGGCTATGTCGCCGCCGCCGCCGTTAATTTTTATTACATTCGTTTCAAGCTGCGCCCATGACGTCTCCCGATTGCCCGCCCCCGCTCGACGACGTGGCCGTGCTGATGCCGGCCTACAACGGCCACGACGACGTCGTCCGCACCCTCGCGTCGTTTCGCGAGGACGCGCCGGTCCACGTGCTGATCGTCGACGACGGCAGCACGCCGCCGATCGCGGCCCCCGACCTGCCCGGCCTCGCGGTCGAGGTGCTGCGCATGCCGCGCAACGGCGGCATCGAGCGCGCGCTCGAGGCCGGGATCGACGCGCTCGCGGCGCGCGGCTTCCGTTATGCGGCCCGCATCGACGCCGGCGACCTCGCCGCGCCGCGGCGTCTCGCGAAACAGCGCGCGTATCTCGATGCGCACCCGCGCGTGGCCTGCGTCGGCATGTGGACCCAGGTCGTGTCGCGCGCCGGCGAGCCGCGCTTCATGCTGACGCCGCCCGCCGATCCGCGCACGCTGCGCCGCACGCGCTTCCTGCGTTCGCCGCTCGTGCATCCGTCGGTCATGCTGCGCATCGACGCCGTGCGCGAAGTCGGCAACTATCGCGCGAAGTATCGTGCCGCCGAGGATCTCGATCTTTTTTTACGGTTAATGCAACGCTACGATTGCGCGAACCTGCCGGAGCTCGGCCTCTACTACGAGCTCAACGAGGGCGGGATCAGCGCGACCAAGCGCCGCCGCCAGCTGATATCGACGCTATCGCTGCTGCTGCGTCACTTCAACGTACTGAACCCGTACGACTGGGCCGGCCTCGCCAAGAACCTGCTGCATTTCGTGACGCCGTACCGTACGCTGCAGCGGATCAAGCAGACGCTGTTCGCGGCGCGGCCGTCCGCGTAGCCCGCATCCGGCATTTTCGACGCTTTATTTTTTCCTTTTTTTCATGTCCGCTACCTCCTCGCTGCGCATCGCGCTCGTCTGCAACACGGCCTGGGCGATCTACACGTACCGCCACGGGCTGATCCGTGCGCTCGTCGCGCGCGGCGCCGAGGTCGTCGTGATCGCCCCGCACGACCGCACGGTGCCGCTGCTCGAGCAGATGGGCTGCCGCTACGTCGCGCTCGCCGTCGCGTCGAAAGGCACGAGCCCGCGCGAGGATCTCGGCACGCTTGCCGCGCTGGTGCGCCATTACCGCGCGCTGAAACCCGATCTCGTGTTCCATTACACGATCAAGCCGAACATCTACGGGTCGATCGCCGCGTGGCTCGCGCGCGTGCCGTCGATCGCGGTCACCACCGGCCTCGGCTACGTGTTCATCCAGAAAAGCCGCGCGGCGAGCGTCGCGAAGCGCCTGTACCGGTTCGCGTTCCGCTTTCCGCGTGAAGTCTGGTTCCTGAACCGCGACGATCTCGCGACCTTCACCGACGAGCAACTGCTCGCGCACCCCGACCGCGCGCGGCTGCTGCACGGCGAAGGCGTCGATCTCGACCAGTTCGCGCCGGTACCGCTGCCCGCCGGCCGCGGCCCCGTGTTCATCCTGATCGGCCGGCTGCTGTGGGACAAGGGCGTGCGCGAATACGTCGAGGCCGCGCGCGTCGTGCGGGCCCGCTTCCCGGACGCGCGCTTCCAGCTGCTCGGGCCGCTCGGCGTCGACAATCCGAGCGCGATCGGCCGCGCGGACGTCGACGCGTGGGTCGGCGAAGGCGTCGTCGAGTATCTCGGCGAGGCGCACGACGTGCGCCCGCACATCGCGGCGGCCGACTGCGTCGTGCTGCCGTCGTACCGCGAGGGCGTGCCGCGCACGCTGATGGAAGCGTCCGCGATGGGCCGCCCGATCGTCGCGACCGACGTGCCGGGCTGCCGCGACGTCGTCGCCGACGGCGAAACCGGCTTGCTGTGCCGCGTGCGCGACAGCGCGAGCCTCGCCGAGCAGTTGATCCGCATGATCGAACTCGGGAGCGCCGGACGCGACGCGATGGGTGCGCGCGGCCGCCTCAAGGTGACCGCGGAATTCGACGAGCAGCAGGTCGTCGAACGCTACCGGCAGACCATTCACACATTGACCGGCATCACACTCTGAAGGAGCGCATCAGCATGACCGCTAAAGGCACCATCCTCGTTACCGGCGGTGCGGGCTACATCGGCTCGCACACGGCCGTCGAGCTGCTCGACAACGGCTACGATGTCGTGATCGTCGACAACCTCGTCAACAGCAAGGCCGAGTCCGTCCGGCGCATCGAGCGGATCACCGGCAGGACGCCCGCGTTCCACCAGGTCGACGTGTGCGACGAAGCCGCGCTCGCGAAGGTGTTCGACGCGCATCCGATCACGGGCACGATCCATTTCGCGGCGCTCAAGGCGGTCGGCGAATCGGTCGCGAAGCCGCTCGAGTACTACCAGAACAACCTCGGCGGGCTGCTCTCGGTGCTCAAGGTCATGCGCGAGCGCAACGTCCGGCAGTTCGTGTTCAGCTCGTCGGCGACCGTGTACGGCGTGCCGGAGCGCTCGCCGATCGACGAATCGTTCCCGTTGTCGGCAACCAACCCGTACGGCCAGTCGAAGCTGATCGCCGAGCAGGTCCTGCGCGATCTCGAGGTCTCGGACCCGTCGTGGCGCATCGCGACGCTGCGCTACTTCAACCCGGTCGGCGCGCATGCGAGCGGGCTGATCGGCGAGGATCCGGCCGGCATCCCGAACAACCTGATGCCGTACGTCGCGCAGGTCGCGGTCGGCAAGCTCGAGAAGCTGCGCGTGTTCGGCTCCGACTACCCGACGCCGGACGGCACCGGCGTGCGCGACTACATCCACGTCGTCGATCTCGCGAAGGGGCACATCGCCGCGCTCGACGCGCTCGCGAAGCGCGACGCGAGCTTCGTCGTGAACCTCGGCACGGGCCAGGGCTACAGCGTGCTGGAAGTCGTGCGCGCGTTCGAGAAGGCATCGGGCCGTCCGGTGCCGTACGAACTCGTCGCGCGCCGTCCGGGCGACATCGCCGAGTGCTACGCGAATCCGCAGGCCGCGGCCGACCTCATCGGCTGGCGCGCGACGCTCGGGATTGAAGAGATGTGCGCCGACCACTGGAAATGGCAGGAGGGGAACCCCCGCGGTTTTGTATAATCCGCTGTCCATTTTTCGAGCGATCCCATGCTCAGCTTCGCGTCCGGCTTCATCGTCTCCCTGCTCGTCACGTTGTTCATCGTGCGCTATGCGCATCTGCACGAGAAATTCTCGATCGACAGCGACCTGGCCGGCGTGCAGAAATTCCACGTGCGGCCGGTGCCGCGCGTCGGGGGCATCGGGATCCTCGCCGGCGTCGTCATCGCCGCGCTGCTCCTGACGCGGCGCTATCCGACGATCGCCGGCAGCATTCTCGGCATCGTGGCCTGCGGGATGCCGGCGTTCCTGTCAGGCCTCGTCGAGGACCTGACCAAGCGCGTGTCGCCGCGCGCGCGGCTGCTGTGCACGATGGGCGCGGCCGCGCTCGCGTTCTGGCTGCTGAACATCGCGGTCACGCGCATCAGCGTGCCGCCGCTCGACTTCCTGCTCAGCTACGTCGCCATTTCGGCGTTCATCACGGTGCTCGCGGTCGCCGCGCTGGCCAACGCGATCAACATCATCGACGGCTTCAACGGCCTCGCGTCGATGGTCAGCTTCATGATGTTCGCATCGCTCGCCTACGTCGCATTCCACGTCAACGATCCGGTCGTGATGTCCGCGTCGATCATCATGATGGGCGCCGTGCTCGGCTTCTTCCTGTGGAATTTCCCGGCCGGGCTGATCTTCCTCGGCGACGGCGGCGCATATTTCATCGGCTTCATGCTCGCCGAGCTCGCGATCATGCTGGTGATGCGCAATCGCGAAGTGTCCGCCTGGTACCCGGTGCTGCTGTTCATGTATCCGATCTTCGAGACGTGCTTCTCGATCTACCGGAAGAAGTTCATTCGTGGGATGTCGCCGGGGATTCCGGACGGCGTGCACCTGCACATGCTCGTGTACAAGCGGCTGATGCGTTGGGCCGTCGGGACCAAGCATGCGCATGACCTCACGCGGCGGAATTCGCTGACGTCGCCTTACCTTTGGCTGCTGTGCCTCGTCGCGGTGATTCCGGCGACGCTGTTCTGGCGGCACACCGTGCATCTGTTCGTGTTCGTCGTGCTGTTCGCGCTGACCTATGTGTGGCTGTATATCAGCATCGTCAGGTTCAGGGCGCCGCGATGGATGGTCGTGAGGAAGGAAAAGCGCGGGCATTGAGCGGCGCGGGGCGCCGGCGTGTCGCCGGTCCGCACGACCGCGTGCTCCGATACCGGCGGCGCGGCCGCGCATCGCAGAACAAAGTCCTAGCTTCCCGAGGTATTGGTGTTCCAGCGCGGCGCCTGCGCATAGATCACGAGGTTGCCGTCGTCCTGAATGTACGTGGCCGCCCCCGGATTGCCGTTGGTGCCGGAATACCAGAGCGGCACGCCCGCCGGACTGTAGACGACCAGGTTGCCATCCGTCTGCATCGTCGCGTAGGCGCCCGGATGACTGGAGGTCCCCGAATTCCATTGCGGGACGCCCTGGCGAAGCAGCACCAGATTCCCGTCCCCCTGCATGACGAGCATGTTTGCGCCGTTGCCTGATGCCAGGCTCTGGCCGCTGCCGAGGATGACGCCACCCTTCCAGACCGCCGGTCCGCTCGACGAGTTCGTCAATCCCGCCGCGAACGTCGACGTGGCGAATAGCGGGACAGACGACCGGTAGATCACCATGTTGCCATCGTCCTGCACGGCAAGATACTGGCCATAGGACCCGCCGTTGGTCGACGAGAACCACAGCGCCCTGCCGTTCGCGCTGTAGACCACGAAGTTGCCGTCGGTCTGGAACACGGCATACGCACCGGCATTTCCGGACGTCCCGGAATTCCACAGCGCGGCACCGCTGGTCGTGTTGTACAGCACGAGGTTGCCGTCATCCTGCATGACCAGTCGATGGCTTCCGGACGCCGAATACACGATTTGCGCCGGCTTGAGCGTCGTCCCTTCATTGATGTTGCCGCCGTAGATCGGTGTCGTCGGCACGCATATCGCGGAATGCAGCACGCTGACGCCCGGCGTGCCCCAGCCGGTCACGAAGTCCCAACCCGAACCGGCACTGTATGCGCCGTTGCTGCCGTTGGTGATGTCGCGAAAGATCGACGGCGTCATGGCTTGAGCGCTGTACAGCGTGGGTGCGGCGAAACCGAGGTTCGTCGCGCAACTGCCGGACAAGAGGCGCGCCCAGGTCGCGGCAAACAACGGCGCGGACAGGCTCGTACCGCCCAGCGTCTCGAGTTGTCCGCCCACGATGATCTGTGCGCCGCTGTTGGGATCGGCGTCGAACGCGAGATCCGGCAGGCCCCGGAACGCCCGCCCCTTGAGCTGCGGTACGTTCGACTGCCAGGACGGAATCGGCTCGATGCCGCTGATGCCGCCCCCGCCGGAGTCCCAGGCCGTCTCGCCGGCGTAGCTGCCGTTCCCGTTCGTATAGAGAGTGGTGCCGCCGACCGCCACGACGTAGGGTGAGCTGGCCGGGTATTGCACCGACGTGCCGCTGCAGCCGTACGCAACGCTGCCCGAATCGCCGGTGCTGACGGAAAAGGTCTGCCCCTGTGCGATGGCCAGTTCGAACAGCACGTCCATCGAGGCGGTCGGCGCCCAGTTCTCGCATCCGCCGATCGACATGTTCACGACCCGCGCGGTGTTGTCCGTCACGGCGCGATTGATCGCGAGCGCCATGTTGCTCCATGCAAAGGACGGCGCAACATAGAAGTTGATTTGCTTGACGCCGCCGGACATCCCGACGATGGTCTGGCTGTCGAGCGACCATTCGACGTTTCCGCTCGTGTCGGCGCTTGGCGTGCCGGCGTTGATCACCGAAACGGGTACGGCGGGCAAATGGTTGTTGGTTTCGAACGTCGTCAGGTCGATGACCGGCTGCGTCAGGTTCCCTTCCGCAATGATGCCCACCGTGACGTTGCCGGCCGTCGGCGCGCTGCCGACGGAATAGATGCCCGGGAAGTTCGTCGGGTTGTGGCCCACCGTGACTGCGTTGGTCGTCGACGACGCGTTCGCGGACGGCGCACCGGCGGCAACCGACGCGCGCACGAAGTGCGGATGCAGGCGCGTCGCGGTATCGAGCCCCAGGACCGCTTGAACGACCCCGCCGAGTGCATCGGGCACCGTCTCGGGGGCGGTGTTGATATGCGCGCTGCTGCCGTCCGCCATCGCGACCGGCACCAGCGTCGTCTGGAACACGCTGGATATCGTGCCGGCCGGCGCATCGGCTTCGACGATCATGTTGTTGCCGGCGACGTTGATGTTCGTGAAGCCCTTACTTCCCAAATAGGCCTTCACCGTGGCGACCTGGTCGGCGGTGGGCGTGTATCGCGCGGCGATCTGCGCGGAGGTCAGCACGGTGCCGAAGCTGGCGCTGCCGGGCGTTCGTGCGTCCTGCACGAAGCGATGCAGCCCGGCTTCGTCGTTCAGCTTGAGTACCAGCGCAACATGGACCGGCGCCGTCGCACTCATCGGCGCCGCACTCACCACGTTGCCCGTGGCGCGCAGCGCCGACAGTTTGCCGACCTGCGCAGCGGCAGCCGCCGCCGCCGGACTCCCGTCGTCGCCGCCGCACCCCGCGAGCGCGAACACCATGAGTGCCGCGCTCATTCCCCTTGCAATATGTTCCGCTTTCATCGGATTGGTATGGACCGTTGCTCTCGTATTTGGCTTTTCACCTTTATTCTTTACGGCAATCGCACGGCTACCTTGAGAAAAACATAGGAAGAAATCGACCGTCAGTCAAATGACCGAAGCGGGTCGATGCGGGTGGACGCGAACGGGGTGATCCGTGCGTCGATCGGGAAGATGGCGCCGAGCGAATGCCGGCGCGGGCAGGCGGTCAGGCGGCGCGCAGCCGCCGCCCTTCATACGACATCCGGTATGACGCTCGAGGCCGGATATAACGCGAAATCAACGTGTCAGCCCGGACTTGCGCCAGCGCCATTCGATCCACACGCCGACGACGGCGAGCACGGCGTACCACGCAACCACGATCGCCCACTGCTCCGCGACGGACGGCAATTCGTGCGCTGCGAGCCCCGCCGCCGAACCGCCCACCATCAATGCGTAATACAGCAGCGCCACCGGTACGTGCGAACCGAGCGTCCGCACCAGCCGTTGATAGAAATGTTCGCGATGCGCCTGCCAGACCTTTTCCCCGCGCAACAGGCGGCGCAACAGCGTCACGGATGCATCCGCGATGAACGGTCCGAACGCCATCGCGACGAACCACACCGGCCAGACGCCATGCTGCCAGCCCCACAGCCCGAATGCACCGGCCAGGAAGCCCAGCGGAATCGATCCGACGTCGCCGAGAAAGACCTTCGCCGCCCCGAAATTGAGCACGAGAAAACCCAGGCCCGCGCCCGCGATCACGCCGCTCGCCATCGCGAGCTCCGGCGCGACGCGCACCGCCGCGATCGCGTAGGTGCCGAAACCCAGCACCGTCATGCCGGCCGCGAGACCGTTCGCGCCGTCCATGAAGTTGTAGAGATTCACGATCCAGACGAGCGCGACAACGACCAGCGCCATCGCCCAAATCGGCATCCCGGTGGACGAAGCCGCGACGGCGCCCGCGGCCACCAGCAGGTGTACGCTGAAGCGCACATGCGCCGACAGGCCGCGCCGGTCGTCGATCAACGACACGACGGCCAGCACGCACGCGGCGAGCGCCGCCCAGCCGAATCCCGGCACGCCGAGCGCAATCAGCGGTAGCGCCGAACCCATCACGCCCCATCCGCCGACACGCGGCACCGGACGTTCGTGAAGGGAGCGCTGGTTCGGCACGTCGACGGCGAGTCGCCACGCGAGCCCCGATTTCAACAGCCACGCGAGCACCGCGAAGCTGACGCATGCAGCGAACCCGGCAACCACCACAATGGGCAGCGATGCGATCATGCTTCACCCTCCTTCGTCAGGCCGGCCACCGTGCGGGCCAGTCCCTGGTCGACGGTAAACGGTGGCGCCCATCCGAGCGCGCGCAGGTGCGCGCATTCGATCCGCAGCGGACTCGTCAGGCGGTCGACCACCGCGCGACGTCCGGTCAACGCGCCCGCGGCGCGCAACCACGCGACGGGCACCGGCACGAGCCGCGGCGACCGACCGAGCGCGGCGGCAATGCCTGCAACGAGCTCCGCGACGGACCGGTCGTTGCCGTCGGTCACATGGAACACCCCGTCCGTCGTGTCCTCGCGCGTGGCCAGGAACCGCAATGCGTCGACGAGGTTGCCGATATACACCATGCTGCGCTGTGCGTGCGCGGCGCCGAGCGGCAACGGCACGCCACGCGCGACCGCGCGCATCAGCCCGAGGAAATTCGCCCGCACGCCGGGACCGTACACGAGCGGCGGCCGCACAACCGTCAGCTCGATCCCGCAGGCCGCGCAGGCATCGCGCAACGCGACTTCCGCCTCGTGCTTCGAGATGCCGTAAGGATCGCCGGGGCGCGGCACATCGTCCTCGCGCAACGGACGGCCGTTCTCGTGCTCACCGAGCGCCTTGACGCTGCTGACGAACACGAACCTGCGGACGCCGGCGCGGCGCGCAGCCTCGAGCGCATCGAGCGCGCCCCGGACGTTCGCTGCCCGGTAGGACGCCAGCGGATCGGTTGCGTCGTCGTGCATCACGTGCACGCGTGCCGCGAGATGCACGAATGCGCTGCATGGCGGCAAAGCAGGCTGTCCGGCGGCGACGCTGACGAAATCGTCGTCCGCGATGACGCACTCGGTCGCCCGCGCATCGATATCGCCCGCGTGGCGGCGAACGAGCGCGACGACGTCGTGTCCTGCGTCGCACAACGCGTGCACCAGTGCGCGCCCCACGAAACCGTTCGCCCCGCTCACGCCAATCCGCATTGCCCTTCCTCCATCGACGGCATTCGTCGCCGCGCGCGCGTCAGACCAGTGAATGATAGACCTCGCAGGTCTTGTCGACGGTTGCGTCCCACGTCAGCTCGGCTGCGCGCCGCAACCCCTTCTCCACCAGCAGGTCGCGCAGCGCGGCGTCCGTCAGCAGGCGCTCGAGCCCGGCCTCGATCGCGTCGACCGAATACGGATCGACTTCCAGCGCGGCGCCGTTCGTGACCTCCGGAATCGACGTCACGTTCGACGTCAGGACGGGCGCCCCGCTCGCCATCGCCTCCGCGACCGGAAGACCGAATCCTTCGTAAAGCGACGGATACGCGAAGACCGCGGCCGACGAAAAGAGATGCAGCAGGCTCGAGCGCGACAGGTAGCCCGGCGAAATGATCTGGCCCGCCTGGGCCAGCGGCTCGATGCATGCCATCAACTGCGAATTCTTCCAGCCGTCGGCACCGACGAGGACCAGCGGATACATCCGCCGCAACTCCTCCGGCAACCGTGCGAATCCTTCGACCAATCGCTGAAGATTCTTGCGCGGCTGCAGCGTGCAGACCGACAGGACGAAACGCCGCGACTGAATCCCGAGCGCGTCGAGCACGGGGCGACACTCCTCTTCACTGTATGGCCGGAACACCGGTTCGACACCAAGATGGATCGGCACCACCCGCTCCTCCGGCACGTCGTAGATGTCGAGCAGTTCCTGCTTCGTGTACAGGCTGTCGACGATGATCGCACCGGCCTGTCGCAGCGAGCGCGGCAGCCCGTGATCGAGGTAGTTAACGGCGACCTGCGGATGAAACTCCGGATGACGCCGGTGGGACAGGTCGTGCACGGTCACGACGTTCGGACCGCGATAGCGCGACGCGACGAAGTTGGTCTCGTGATAAAGGTAGCCGCGCCGCGCGAAGTCGCTGCGCAACGTGCGTGACGCGGAACTCCGCACGACCGTGCGCAAGCGATAGAGCCCCGGAATCGCCCTCGATTTCTGCAGCAGGCTCGCGGTCATGCCGTTGCGGAACTGAACTGCCTTCTGCAGCGACGACTGGTCGACCATCATGGCGTCGAGACGCTCGCCCTGAAACACGGTGCGCCCGACCCAACCGGCGACGTCTTCGACGTCGCTGCGCCGCAGCAGCCCTTCGAGCAGATGTTGTGTGTAGTAGCCGATGCCGCTTCGGGGCGGACGCAGCGAATTGAGATCGAAAAGCAGTTTCATGCGATCGAGGGCCAAACGAACTTGACGACGCCGTTACCCGTCGGAAGACAGGTCACGGCGTCGTGTCAGGAAAATGAAGGATGGACGGCGCGCGCTCAGGCCGACCGCGCCGAAGCGACGGGTTGCAACTGCGGCAAGACCGTCGGCTGATATTCAGGCACCCACCGGCGCAGGTCCCGTCGCACCTCGTCGTCGGGCAGCACGCGATTCTGCATCAACCACGGCAGAAGGTCGTCGAGCAGGTTGTCCGGCACCTCTCTCGCGCGCGCAATGCGCAGCTTCGGATGCGGCGTACGGGTCGCGGTCTCGTCGTCAGCGAGCAGTTCCTCGTACAGTTTTTCGCCGGGCCGCAGGCCCGAGAACGAGATGCGGATCTGACTCTCGTCAAAGCCGTAGAGACGGATCAGGTCGCGAGCCAGATCGACGATCCGGACCGGCTGCCCCATGTCGAGGACGAAGATCTCACCGCCCAGTCCCATGCTGGAAGCCTGCAGCACCAGCTGCGACGCCTCCGGGATCGTCATGAAGAAGCGCGTGACTTCGGGATGGGTGACCGTCACGGGGCCGCCCTTCGCGATCTGCTGCTGGAATTTCGGAATGACGCTGCCAGCGCTGCCAAGCACGTTGCCGAAGCGAACCGTCTCGAACTGCGTCGAACTCGATTGCTGCAATGCCTGGCAGGCCATTTCCGCCAGCCGTTTGCTCGCGCCCATCACATTCGTCGGGTTGACGGCCTTGTCCGTCGAGATCAGCACGAAGTGGCGCGTGGCATGACGCGCAGCCGCACGCGCGACGCGGTACGTGCCGAGCACGTTGTTGCGGACCGCCTGCCACGCGTTGAGCTCTTCCATCAACGGCACATGCTTGTAGGCCGCCGCATGGAAGACGATGTGCGGCGCATGGCGGCGAAACACTTCGTCCAGCAGCAGGGAATCCTTCGCGTCGCCGACGATCGGCACGACGTCGACGCCCGGAAATCGTTCGTGCAGATCTTCCGTCAAACGGTAAATCGCATACTCCGACAGATCGAACGCAACCAGCTGGGCCGGCTCGAACCGCAGGATCTGACGGCACAGTTCGGAACCGATGGAGCCGCCCGCACCCGTCACCATCACGACCCGCCCGCGCAGCAGCGCATCGACGTGAGCGGTATCGATCGACACGGGCTCGCGGCCCAGCAGATCCTCGAGATCGATCTGGCGCACGCGCGACAGGGAAGCCTGCCCCTGCGCGACGTCGGCGAGCGCCGGCAGCACCATCGCGCGAACGCCAGCACGCACGCAGAGCGTCGCGACCCGCCGCTGCACTTCGACCGGCGCGGACGGGATCGCGATGATCGCGGTCTCCACGCGCAGCATGTCGGCGAAATGCGGCAGTTCGTCGATCGCGCCGAGCACCTTGTAGCCGTAGATTTCCCGGCCGCGCTTGGTCGGGTCGTCGTCAAGGAGTCCGATCAGGCGCCATTCGCCCGAACGCGACAGTTCTCGCGCGAGATTCGCACCGGCCGTGCCCGCGCCGAGCACGACGACCGGCTTGCCTTGCGCGACCAGACCGCCGTATCGATAGAACTCCTTCACCGTCCGGTACAGTGCACGCGCGCCGCCGGTCGACAGGAACAGCAGCAGCGGAGAAACGAGCAGCACCGAACGCGGAATGATCGGCGTCGGCTGCAGCATCACAGCGCCAATCATCACGAGCAGCGCACCGATGCCGACCGCCTTCGCGATGCGGATGAGATCGGGCAGGCTCGCGAACACCCACATCCCGCGGTACAGGCCGCAGATCCGGAACAGGATCGCATAGGTCGGGACGACGCCCGCGAGCGCAACGAGGCATCCGTGCCAGAACTCCGTCGGCACGGTCCCGTTGAAACGAATCACGTAAGCCGATATCCATGCGGCGGCGACGGCGAGCAAGTCGAATCCGAATACGCTCAGTGACCGCCACGACGGTTTGAATCGAAGCATGCGTGAGATCCTAGTGAAACAGAACGTTAACTACTGTGCGGCGGCCGTCGCGCAAACGGCTTGGCCGCTTGGCCATGTCGTATAGTGTGCGGATCGGCTGGAGGGACGCCAGCGCACGATCGCCGTGAACCGGTAGGAATTATGCCGATAGACGGAACAAACAGGCAAATTCGGATACCTGCATGTTGCGGCGGACGTGATTTCGGGACGATACCCCGTCGCGATTTATTGTTGTTTTCTTGCAGTGCAACTTCCGTAACGAGATGTATGGTGCAATGGTTCCGCAGGGTGAAATCCGCTAGAATCGCAGCCTTCCAATGGTCCCGCATCATGCCGTAAACGGATCGTAAAACAGATCGAGTCAATGAACATCATACCCGTCATCATCTGCGGAGGCGCGGGCACCCGGCTGTGGCCCGTGTCGCGTGAAGCGTTTCCAAAGCCGCTGTTGCGCCTTGCTGACGGGCAAAGCCTGCTCCAGAAGACCTATCTTCGGGCCCAGCAGGCGACCGCTGCACGCGAAATCGTCGTCGTCACGAACCGCGAAACCTACTTCCTGACCAAGGACGAGTGCACGAACGTGCGCGAGGCAGGCAACCGGCTCGGCTTCGTGCTCGAGCCCGAGGCCCGCAACACGGCTGCCGCCATCGGCGCCGCCGCCGAATTGATCCGCCGCGAGCACGGCCCCGAAGCCGTCATGCTCGTCCTGCCGGCCGACCACCTGATCGCCGATCAGGCGGCGTTCGATGCTGCGGTGCAGCAAGCTGCAGCCGCTGCGGTCGACGGCCAGATCGTGACGTTCGGTATTCATCCGACCAGTCCCGAGACCGGCTACGGCTACATCGAATACGATGCGGCCCCGGCCCGCGGCCCGGCGTCGCGCAAGGTGACGCGTTTCGTCGAGAAGCCGGAGCTGTCGGTTGCCGAGGCGCTCGTCGCCGACGGGCGTCACCTGTGGAACGCCGGCATGTTCTGCTTTACTGCGCAGACGATCCTCGCGGAACTCGAGCGTCATGCGCCCGGCGTTGCCGCACCGGTCGTCCATGCGGTCGATACCGCGTCGCGCAGTGCGTCGTCCGACGGCGACTACGCGCTCGAACTCACGCCGGCCGCCTTCCGCGAAACGGAAAGCATCTCGATCGACTACGCGGTGATGGAGCGCTCGGCGAACGTCTACGTCGTACCGTGCGACATCGGCTGGAGCGACATCGGCTCCTGGCTGTCGATCAGCGGTCTCACCGCCCCTGACGAGCGCGGCAACCGCATCAGCGGTCAAGCGCAGCTTCACGACGCAGAGAACTGCTTCGTCCAGAGCGAGGACCGGATGGTCGGCCTCGTCGGTGTGCACGACCTGATCGTCGTCGATACGCCGGACGCCCTGCTCGTCGCATCGGCGCAACACGCGCAGGACGTCAAGCACATCGTCGCCGGGCTCAAGCAGTCGAACCACAGCGCGTATCGCCTGCACCGCACCGTGCATCGCCCGTGGGGGACCTACACGGTGCTGGAGGAAGGCGAACGATTCAAGATGAAGCGGATCGTCGTCAAGCCGGGCGCCTCGCTATCGCTGCAGATGCATCACCATCGAAGCGAGCACTGGGTGGTCGTGAGCGGTTGCGCGGATGTCGTCAACGGCGAACAGGTCATCTCGCTGCAGCCGAACGAATCGACCTACATCCCGGCCGGTCACAAGCATCGGCTGATCAACCCCGGCGTGCTCGATCTCGTGCTGATCGAGGTCCAGTGCGGCGAATATCTCGGCGAAGACGACATCGTCCGCTTCGAGGACGTCTACGGCCGCACATCGTCGAACTGACGCGGCCGAACGGACTGCCCGCGCCCCCGGTCGATCCGGGGGCCGCGCGGCATGGATGTCACGACGCGACGGGTTTCCCGATGCCGCGCCGCGCGTCCCGACGGCAACCGACGCGCGGAAGCCGCCGCCCTGTGTCGCGCGCACGACCTGTTCATAGGAATTCTGCATGGCAGTAGGAATTGTCAAATCCGCGTGGCGATATCGCGGATTCATCGTCAGCAGCGTGAAGCGCGAATTTCAGTCGCGCTACCGGAATTCGCTGCTCGGCGGCGCGTGGATGGTGATCAACCCGCTGGCGATGATCTTCGTCTATACGGTGATCTTCTCCCAACTGATGCGCGCACGACTTCCCGGCGTCGACAGCAATCTCGCATACAGCGTCTATCTGTGCGCGGGCTCGCTCACGTGGGGCCTGTTCGCCGACACGCTGACGCGCGCGCAGAACGTGTTTCTCGAGCAGGCCAACCTGATCAAGAAGCTCAATTTCCCGCGCATCTGCCTGCCGATCATCGTCGCATTGAACGCGCTGCTGAACTTCGGCATCGTGTTCGCGCTCTTCACGATCTTCCTGCTGGTCTCCAACAATTTCCCGGGCTGGTCGTATTTCGCGCTGATTCCGGTGCTGCTGCTCCAGGTCGCGTTTTCGATGGGCCTCGGCATCGTGCTTGGCGTGCTGAACGTGTTCTTCCGCGACGTCGGCCAGCTCTTCGGCGTGGTCATGCAGTTCTGGTTCTGGTTCACGCCGATCGTCTATCCGATCGCGGTGCTGCCTGAGCGCGTGCGCCACTACATCATGTTCAACCCGATGGCGCGCGTGATTACCGCTTATCAGGACATCTGCGTGTGGCACCGCATGCCGAACTGGTACTCGCTGTGGCCCGTTCTTGCCCTTGCCGTACTGCTCTGCGCGGCCGGCGCATATATTTTCCGCAGGCATTCGGCTGAAATGGTGGACGAACTGTAATGACGGCGATCAAGGTAGCCGGCGTCGGCAAGGCATACAAAATCTATCGGTCCCGTTGGGGGCGACTCATCGAATGGCTCGTGCCGGGCGCGAACCGCCACGAGTTGCGATGGGTGCTGCGCAATATCTCGTTCGACATCGAACCGGGCGAAGCCGTGGGCCTGATGGGCGTCAACGGAGCGGGCAAGAGCACGCTGCTCAAGATCATCACGGGTACGGCACGCGCCTCCGAAGGCCAGATCGCGATCAACGGTTCGGTCGCGGCGCTGCTCGAACTCGGCATGGGCTTCCATCCGGACTTCACCGGCCGGCAGAACGTCTACATGGCCGGCCAGCTGCTCGGCCTGAGCAATCACGATGTCGACACGCTGATGCCGGAAATCGAGGAATTCGCCGAGATCGGCGAATACATCGACCAGCCGGTGCGCGTCTATTCGAGCGGCATGCAGATGCGCCTGGCATTCAGCATCGCGACGGCGCGCCGTCCCGACATCCTGATCGTCGACGAGGCGCTGTCGGTCGGCGACGCGTATTTCCAGCACAAGAGCTTCGACCGGATCCGCAAGTTCCGCGAACAGGGCACGACCCTGCTGCTCGTCTCGCACGACAAGACGTCGATCCAGTCGATTTGCGACAAGGCCATCCTGCTCGAGAAAGGTACTGTCGCGAAAATCGGGCCGCCCGAGGAAGTCATCGACTTCTACAACGCGTCGCTCGCGCAGCGCCAAAGCCAGTCGATTCGCCAGGAAGTGACGGCGGAGGGCAACACACGCACCATCTCCGGCACCGGCGAAGCCACGGTCGAGCACATCGCACTCTACGACGGTGCCGGCAACGAAGTCGAAATGGTCGACGTGGGCTCGAGCGCGCAGCTCGAGATCACTGTGCGCGCCAACGAAGCGATTCCGAAGCTCGTCCTCGGGTACATGATCAAGAACCGCCTCGGTCAGGACATCTACGGCACCAACACGTACCACACGAAACAGATCGCGGAAAACGTGCAGGCCGGCGAACGCCTGAAGTTCACGTTCGCGTTCGACATGAACGTCGGGCCGGGCTCGTATTCGGTTGCAACGGCACTCACCAGCGGGTCGGATCACCTGACCAACAACTACGAGTGGCGCGACTATGCACTGGTCTTCACCGTCGCGAACCTGACCCGCCCCTTCTTCCTTGGTTTCAGCTTCATCGAACCCACCATCCGGATCGAGCGGCAATGACCTTTCTCTCCTTTGCGCAGAACTTCGAAGACATCGTTCTCTGGCGCGCGCTTTCCGATGTCGAACAGGGGTTCTACATCGACGTCGGCGCCAACGAACCGATCGAGGATTCCGTTACGAAGGCGTTCTACGAACGGGGCTGGCACGGTGTCAACGTCGAGCCGGTCACCGAGCATTTCGATGCGCTCGTGCAGGATCGGCCGCGCGACATCAATCTCGCGTGCGCGCTGGGCGAAAAGCCCGGCCGCCTGACGCTCTATGAAATCGATGCGCGCGGCCTGTCGACCAACGCGCCCGAGATTGCGAATCGCTACCGCGAAAGCGGTCGCCTGCACGGCGAACGCGAGGTCGAGGTTCGTACGCTCGCGGACGTCTGCGAAGCGTACGCGCCGCGCGACATCCATTTCCTGAAGATCGACGTCGAGGGCTTCGAGCGCAACGTGCTGCTCGGCGCGGACTTCAAGCGCTTCCGCCCGTGGATTCTCGTGATCGAATCGACCGAGCCGAATTCGCCGGTCGACAACAGCGCGGAGTGGGAATCGATCGTGACCGACGCTGGTTACGAATACGCGTACTTCGACGGCCTGAACCGCTTCTATGTCGCGGCCGAGCATCGCGACCTGAAGCCGCGCATCGCGCTCGCGCCGAACGTATTCGACCGCGCGAAGCTTCGTCGCGGCCACTGCTTCGTGCTCGATCCCGAGGTTTCGCCGGACGCACATCGCGCACTGCACGACACCCTGGCCGAGCGGGAGCGTGCGCTGGCCCGATTGCAAGACGAACTGGCCGCATTGCGGGGCGAGCTGACCGCGGTGCGCGCCGAGCTCTCGGGGGCGCACCTGACCGCCGCCCATGCCGACGCGCAGGCGATGGACCTGAAACGCCAGCTCGCCACGCTGCAGGCGGACCACGCGCGACAGTCCGAACGGCTTGCGCAGCCGCTCGTGCGCCTTGCGCTGCGGCTGCACGGTGCATCGCGATAAGTGACGACGAGGGATCGACGACATGACTGAATCCGATAACCGCCCGGACGTTGCATCGGGCGACGAAGCATCGACGCGCGACGCGCGAATCCGCGATTCGCAGGCGTTCGCGAAGCATCTCGAACCGACGCGCGACGACACGCGCCAACCCGTGCTGTCCCCATTGCGCATCGATGCGGAGCTGCTCGCGCGCATCGGCATGCTGAGGCACCTCGCCGCGCCGCGCACGTCGCTGCCGCCGCGCATCGCGCGCTACCGGCTGCTGCGGTTCGGTCCCGTGCAGCGCATGATCCTTCGCGTGTGGAACTACGTCACGCGCCCGGGCCGCACCCAGTCGCAAGCGACAGCCGACTGTGTCGACCTGATTTACACGGAACTCAAGCGGATCACGCAGCATGACCACCGGTAACCTGTCCGCCAAGCGGCGTGTGCTGATCGTTCGTGGCGACTTGAACAGCTACAGCGGCTATGCGTACGCGAGCCGTCTCTATCTCGAATGGCTGGAGCCGCACTTCGACATCGTGCTCGGCGTCGACCTGCACGGACACCCGTCCCGCCATGTCGCGGTATGGCCGTATCCGCTGATCGCCGACAACTGCGTCGCGAGCGCCGCGAAGCTGCCCGATAGCGAGGTCGTCGTCCTGACGATCTCGACGCCTGACAACTTCCGCCCGTTCGCCGGCGCGCGGAGTATCGGCATGTTCTTCTGGGAAACCGATCGCCTCGGCAATCAGTCGTGGATTGCGTCGATCAACGATATCGACGAAGTCTGGGTGCCGGCCCGGTTCATGCAGCCCATGCTCGAGGAAGAAGGCGTCGAGATTCCTGTCGTCTATACGCCCTGCCCGATGCCGCACGGCGCCGCCGAACCGCGCGACACGTCCGCTCCCGATCTCACGTTGCGCGAAATACCGCTGCGCGAAGGCGCGACGCCGAAACTCGTGTCATTGTCCGAAGTACGCGCGTCGTGCGACCTGCTGCTGCTCAGCACCAACACGCTGATCCCGCGCAAGGGCTTCCCGGTCCTCGCCGACGAGTGGCTTGACGTGATTCGCGCGCATCCGCGCGCGGGGCTCGTGCTCAAGGTATCGACGATCGACGTGACAGAAACGGCGGATCGTCTGTTCGACCGCGTGGCGACCCTGTTCGCGCAGATCGCGCGCCGCCACGAAGTCGACGCGTCACGCGTCTATCTGTGCACCGGCTCGCTGACACACGACACGATGCAGGCGCTCGGGCAGACATGCGACGGCTTCCTGACCGCGTCGTTCGGCGAGGGACTGGGGCTCGGCCTGTTCGAAAACCTGCTGGCCGGCAAGCCGGCCCTGTGCCCTCGTCATACGTCGTTCGCGGAATTTCTGCCGGCCGACTACCGCTATTTCATCGACACCGAGGTCGCAAACTTCGGTCTTGCCGATCCGGTCGGCGTGAACCCGATCTCGGCGCACTGGGGCGTGCTTCGCGAGGGTGCGCTGCTCGCGACGGTCGAAACCCTGCTCGGCGATCTGCGCGAGCGGCGTACGCATACCGAGATCAGCGCCGCGGTCGAGCATTTCCGGACCGTCTGCAACCCGCGGGCATGGGAGCACCACGCATGATGCGTCTTGTCATCGACATCACTCCGCTCGCGATCAATCGCACCGCGATGTACTTCATCGTGCGCGACACGGTGCGCCATCTGATCCTGTCCGGCCATCCGGTTCAACTTCAGGCGCTGGGCGAACCGGTCGATCTCGCAGAATTCGTCGCAAACGACTACACGCTGAACGCCAGCTTCGAGTCGCGCGTCGGCGCGCTGCTCGGCGCGGCCCTCGCCAATCCCGACGCCTTCGCGCGCCGCCAGGACGATCGGCAACCCGAAGCACCGCGCATCAACTTCGTGTTCGACCCGCTGTATCTGCTGTTCGTCGGCCGGGCCGCACGCACGATCGCGTACGTGCTCGACCTGACGCCGATCACGCGCCCCCAGTGGCACAACCCGAGCGTGTCGCGCCTCTACTCTATCGCGTACGACCGTCTGTACGACCCGTCGATCGACATCCTGTCGATCAGCGAAAGCACGTCGCGCGACCTGTGGGCCAACTACGGCATTCCGCGCAGCCGCATGCGCGTCGTCCCGCTCTACGATCGTTTCGATCATCCGGTCGAAGCGAAGCGGCGCCAGCCGTCGCGGCAATTCCTGTTCGTCGGCAGCCTGGAAACCCGCAAGAACATCACCGGACTCGCCCAGGGCTTCGCGTTATCGGGTCTTGCCAAGGAAGGCTACACGCTGCGCATCGTCGGCGGCGACGGTCACGGTGCCGAGGTCATCAAGGCCGCGGTCGCCCGCGTGGAGGGCGCCGTGCTCTGCGGTCGCCTGCCCGACGACAAGCTGCGCGACGAGTACGAGCGCTGCTGCGCCCTTGCGTACCCGTCGCTGTGGGAGGGCTTCGGCCTGCCGGCACTGGAAGCACTCGCGCGCGGCATCCCGCTGCTGCTGTCGGACACCGGCGCGCTGCCCGAGGTCGGCGGCCCGTTCGCGAGCTATGTCGACCCGTGCAATCCGCATTCGATCGCGCAGGGCCTCGTCGAAGCCGCCCGGCACGCGAACGACGACCCCGACTACGGTGCGCACACCCTTGACGCGCGTCAGGAATGGGTTCGCAAGTTCTCGCGCGAAGCCTACCTGTCTGTCGTCACGGAAGCCGTTCGCAACACGGAGAGCGCGGCCGCCCGGTCGAGCGCGCGCAATGATCCGTTGTCCGAACATGCGGCGGCTCCCGGCGAATCCGCAGTCGAATCGCCCGCGGCAAATCGACCGTTGCCGCTCACCCGCCGTGTCCGTCGCGCACTGATCCATCGATCGCGGATCGTGCCGGCCACGCTGCGCGACGTACCGGGCAATTCGTTTTCACTGGACTACCTCTACTGCCTGCAGCAGGAGCGGCGCCTGCGCCTGTCGCGGATGCTGTCGCGCTTCATGTCCGGCCGGATCTGGATGTATCCGTGGTATGCGATGCGCGTGGTCGCCGAAGCCGTTTCGCTGCAGGTCACCAATACGCTGGTTCGATCGATGATCAACGAGACGCTGATCCAGAAACTCGGGACGCGTCTGGAGCGCGATCATGACTGACGTGGCTGTCGTCAAGCCCGATCACCTCGGCGATTTCGTCCTCAGCGTGCCGGCGCTGCGCGCACTGCAGCAGAAATTCGGCAACTACGACCTGTACGCCGCGCCGGGCAACCGGTTCCTGCTCGAGCATTTCCTGCCCGACGGGCCGGCGCTGCATCCGACGAAGCTCGCCCACCTGCAGAAGGACGGGATCGGCGAAGGCATGCCGGAACTGATCGCGCAGCTGAAGCCCTACTCGCTCATCGTCTTCCTGCGCGACGACGGGTTCTGCCACGAAGCGGCCAGCATCCTCGGCACGCGCGCCGTCGCACCGCGCAGCGACAACGTCACCCACGAGACGCGCATTCAGCAGCGCGTCACGGAACCGCTGACCGGCAAGTACTCGCGCTCGTCGCTGATGTGGCCGGCGGCAGGCTCCGCGCCGCAATGGCCGTCAGCACTCCGCACCGTCGGCATCTCGCTGAGTGCCGGCTTCTTCGCGAACAAGATTCCCGCGACGACCTGGGTGCGGCTCGCGCAATCGCTGCAGTCGAAGCACGGCATCGCGATCAAGCTGATCGGCGGTCCGCTCGAGGCAGACGAACTGCGCATGCTCGCGCGGATGCTGAACCTGACCGACTCGGACGTGATCCTCGGCGGTGCGAAGCTGTCCGATTTCCATGCGCGCGTCGGCGAATGCGATGTCGTGGTGGGCGCCGACAGCGGCACGCTGCACCTCGTGTCGGTCTGCCGGCCGGTGCTCGGCGTATTCACGTCGAGTCCATGGCAACGCTTCTCGCCGTTCGGTGCCTCGAACCGCGTGCTGTACTCCGACGTTCCCTGCTCGCCGTGCATCCAGTTTTCAAAGGATGCGTACAACGGTTGCGTCATACGCGAGTGCGCTGCGCTGATCGCGGCGCCGGACATCGAAGCCGCCCTGCTCGCATCCGGCCCCGGTGCCAAACCCAAACTGGGGCGCCTGCTGCATTTCGTCTGCGGCCCCAGCCATATCTGACCCGAACCCACCCATGGCCATTATCGAGGACAACGTGAATATCCAGCCTCATATCCTGGTCGTCGGCGACGTGATGCTCGATCAATACTGGTTCGGCAACGTCAACCGAATTTCGCCGGAAGCGCCGGTGCCCGTCGTCGCGGTTCAGCGGACCGAAGACCGGCTCGGCGGCAGTGCCAACGTCGCGCACAACTGCGCGCGGCTCGGCGCGACCGCCACGCTGCTCGCCGTCGCGGGACGCGACGCGAATGCGGACACGATCGGGCGCCTGTGCCGGGAGAACGGCATCGACGCGCGGCTCTGCGTCGACGACGATCTGCACACGACGGTGAAGCTCCGCGTGGTCGGTCATCAGCAACAGCTGCTGCGCCTCGACTTCGAGCGCGCGCCGGCACCGCCCGTGCTCACCGAGGTCGCGGCCGCCTTCGAGGACGCGCTGCCGCGCGCCGACGTCGTGATCTTTTCGGACTACCACAAGGGTGCGCTGGACGGCGTGCAGGCGCTGATTCAGCGCGCACGCTCGCAAGGCAAGGTGGTCCTCGTCGATCCGAAGGGCGACGACTACGAGCGTTATCGCGGCGCGACCCTGCTCACGCCCAATCTCTCGGAATTCAAGGCAGTCGCGGGCCGGTTCGGCTCGGAAGCCGAACTGACCACGAAGGCCGAGGCACTGCGTCAGCAGTTGTCGCTCGACAAGCTGCTCGTGACGCGCAGCGAGGAAGGCATGACGCTGTTCGACGTGCGCGGCGCACACCACCAACCGGCGAAGGCCCGCGAGGTGTTCGACGTGTCAGGCGCGGGCGATACGGTCATCGCCACGCTGGCGGTACGATATGCAACACATGGCGACTGGCTGCGTGCGATGCACGAAGCCAATGTCGCGGCGGGCGTCGTGGTCGGCAAGCTCGGAACCGCTACCATCACGCTCGACGAACTCGAAAACGCGCTTGCGGCCGAGTAAATCTGCCCGCCCGTTCAACCATCGCAAGTTACAGAGGATCTGACATGCAAAAGAAAACTGCAATCATCACCGGCATCACCGGTCAGGACGGCGCGTACCTCGCGGAACTGCTGCTCGGCAAGGGTTATCGCGTGTTCGGCACGTACCGCCGCACGAGCTCCGTGAATTTCTGGCGCATCGAGGAACTCGGCATCGCCGGGCATCCGGACCTCAATCTGGTCGAGCATGACCTGACCGACCTGTCGTCGACGATCCGCCTGCTGCAAACGGCACAACCGGCCGAGGTCTACAACCTCGCGGCGCAAAGCTTCGTCGGTGTCTCGTTCGACCAGCCGGTCACGACCGCCGAGATCACCGGCATCGGCGCGCTCAACGTGCTGGAAGCCATCCGCATCGTCAACGACAAGATCCGCTTCTACCAGGCGTCGACGTCGGAGATGTTCGGCAAGGTGCAGGCCGTTCCGCAGATCGAGACCACGCCGTTCTACCCGCGCAGCCCGTATGGCGTTGCGAAGCTGTACGCGCACTGGATCACCGTCAACTATCGCGAGTCGTACGGCATCTTCGGTTCGTCCGGGATCCTGTTCAATCACGAGTCGCCGCTGCGTGGCCGCGAGTTCGTCACGCGCAAGATCACCGACTCGGTCGCCAAGATCAAGCTCGGCAAGCTGGACGTGCTCGAGCTCGGCAACCTGGACGCCAAGCGCGACTGGGGTTTCGCGAAGGAGTACGTCGAAGGGATGTGGCGGATGCTGCAGGCCGACGAACCGGACACGTTCGTGCTGGCAACGAATCGTACCGAAACCGTGCGCGATTTCGTGACGATGGCGTTCAAGGCGGCAGGCTACACGCTCCGCTTCGAAGGGACGGCGGACAACGAGCGCGGGATCGACGTCGCGACCGGCAAGACCCTCGTCAGCGTCAACCCGAAGTTCTATCGCCCGGCGGAAGTCGAGCTGCTGATCGGCGATCCGGCGAAGGCCAAGGAAAAGCTCGGCTGGGCGCCCGAGACGAACCTCGAAACGCTCTGCGCGATGATGGTCGAAGCCGACCTTCGCCGCAACGAAGCCGGCTTCTCGTTCTGACGGCCGCGCGCTCATGGAACGTCATGCGCTGATTACCGGAGCGAGCGGATTCACGGCGGCCTACGTCACGGATGCGCTCGTGCGCGCGGGTCATCGCGTCACGGGCGCGGGAAATCATGCCCATGACGGCCTGATCGCGCTCGACATCTGTTCGCTGGACGCCTGTCGCGCGACGATCGATGCGGTGCGTCCGACCAGCATCGTCCATCTCGCGGCGATCAGTTTCGTCGGTCACGACGACGCCAGCATGTTCTACGACGTCAACGTGATCGGCACGCTCAATCTGCTGCAGGCATGCGCGGACGTCGGCCACGTGCCGGACAAGATCCTGATCGCCAGCAGCGCGAACATCTACGGGAACGCGAGCGGCGCCGTGAGCGAAACGCAGCCGTTCGCACCTGTGAACCACTACGCGGCCAGCAAGGTCGCGATGGAACACCTCGTGCGGACATGGTTCGATCGGCTGCCGATCGTGATCACGCGCCCGTTCAACTACACCGGACGCGGGCAGTCGCCGCGCTTCCTGGTGCCCAAGATCGTGTCCCACTTCGCGGAGCGCAAGCCGCGGATCGAGCTCGGCAATCTCGACGTGTCGCGCGACTTCTCCGACGTCCGTTACGTCGCCGAGGTCTATCGCCGGCTGGTCGAGAACGACACCGCGGGCGAGACCGTGAACGTGTGCAGCGGCATCGCCCATTCGCTGACCGACATCGTCGACATGTGCCGCGAGATCTCGGGACACGACCTCGACGTCGAGGTCAACCCGGCGTTCGTCCGTGCCAACGAGGTCAAGATGCTGACCGGCGTGCCGGACAAGTTGCGGGCCGCGGTGCCGGACATCGCGCCGATCGATCTGCGTTCGACGCTGCGCTGGATGCTTGCAGCAGACTAACCGAGCCTACCGATCCGCAATGCGCGTCCTGCATTTCTACAAAACGTACAAACCCGACTCGATGGGCGGCGTCGAGCAGATGATCTGGCACATCTGCGACGGCGCTGCGGCACGCGGCATCCGCAGCGACGTGCTGACCGTCAGCCGCAACACGTCGACGGTCGACCTCGGCAGCCACCTGCACCACCGCGCCAAGGTCACGATCGATATCGCGTCGTCACCGTTCTCCGTGTCCGCGTTTCGCCACTACCGGGAACTCGTGCGCGACGCCGATATCGTGCACTACCATTTTCCGTGGCCGTTCGCGGACATGGTTCACCTGACGGCACGTACCGGCAAGCCGTCGGTCGTTACCTACCACTCGGACATCATCCGGCAGAAGAACCTGCTGAAGGTGTATCGGCCGCTGATGCTGCGCTTCCTCGACTCGGTCACGCGAATCGTCGCGACGTCACCGAATTACGTCGACACGAGCCCGGTGCTGCAGCGTTACCGCGACAAGGTGGACGTCGTGCCGATCGGCATAGACGAAGCCGCGTATCCGCGTGCGACCGCTTCGACGCTCGAACGCTGGCGGCGCGAAGTCGGCGGCAAGTTCTTCCTGTTCGTCGGCAACCTGCGCTACTACAAGGGGCTGCACCTGCTGCTCGATGCACTGCACGGTACCGACCACCGCGTCGTTATTGTCGGCGCCGGCCCGATGGAACCGGAACTGAAGGCACAAGCGCGCAGGCTCGGCGTGGAAGGCCAGCTGCTGTTCACCGGCGCATCGCCCGACGAAGACAAGATCGCACTGCTGGAACTCTGCGAGGCGCTCGTCTTTCCGTCCCATCTGCGCTCCGAGGCTTTCGGAATCTCGCTGCTCGAGGCGTCGATGTTCGGCAAACCGATGGTGTCGATGGAGATCGGGACCGGCACGTCGTTCGTCAACGTGAACGGCGAGACCGGGTTAGTTGTCCCGCTCGACGACACGCCGGCCCTGCGCAACGCGCTCGACACGCTGTCGAACGACCCCGCACTCACGGCCAGGTTCGGCGTGGCGGCACGGCAACGCTACGAAGCACGCTTCACCGCCGACAAGATGGTCGACGGCTATGTTGAAATCTACGAGAGCGTGTTGCGGGAGCGGCGGCCGGCCTGAGGCCGTCGTCAGCCGGCCATGCCGTCCATGCAGAGCCGCAGTGCATCACGCCACTGCGGCGCCGCGAGACCGAACGCACGCACGAACCGGTCGTTTGCCAGCCGCGAATTGACCGGTCTCGACGCGGGCGTCGGATAGGCCGAGGCCGGGATCGGCAAAACCGCCGGCACGCGCTCCATGCGCGCCTGCTCGAAGATCGCCGTCGCGAATTCGTGCCACGAGGCGGCCCCCGCCGCCGTCATGTGATAGAGCCCGCCGTGCCGGCGCCACCACCCGTCGGCATCGTCTGACGCAAGCGCCTGAGCGACGACGTGCGCCGTCAGCGCCGCGATCGTTTCGGACCACGTGGGCGCGCCAAACTGATCCGCAACGATCTTCAGTTCGTCCCGTTCTTTCGCCAGGCGCAACATCGTCGTCAGGAAGTTGCGGCCTCGCGCGCCGTAGACCCAGCTCGTGCGCAGGATCAGGTGACGGCCGCCGACCGCAGCAATGGCCTGCTCACCGGCCAGCTTCGACTGGCCGTAGACGTTCAGCGGGTTCGTCGCGTCGGTCTCGACGTAGGGTTCGGCCTTCGTCCCGTCGAACACGTAGTCCGTCGAATAATGAATCAGCGATGCGCCGATCTGCACGGCCGCTTCGGCCAGCACGCGCGGCGCAGCCGCGTTGATCGCCATCGCGAGATCACGCTCGCGTTCGGCAACGTCGACGGCCGTGTACGCGGCGGGATTGACGATCAGCGTCGGGTGAATCGTGCGTACGACTTCCCGGATCATGTCCGGGCGGGCAAGATCAAGCGCCGTCCGGTCGAGCCCGACAACCTCGCCGAGCCCCTGCAGATGGCGCAGCAGCGCGAAGCCGACCTGGCCGCCGATACCCGTCACGAGAATGGTGTGTTTGCGTTGCATCGTATCGCTCCGGCGCGCGCTCACGCGTACACGTCGGCATCCGCCAGACGCTTGCCTGCAGCATCCTTCGCCGCCAGTTGAGGTTCGCCGTCGAATGGCCAGTCGATGCCGAGCGCGGGATCGTTCCACAACAGACACCGCTCGTGTTCCGGATACCAGTAATCGGTCGTCTTGTAGAGAAACTGCGCAGCGTCGGACAGCACGACGAAGCCGTGCGCGAACCCCGGCGGCACCCACAGCTGGCGGTGATTATCGCCGGTCAGCACCACGCCGGCCCACTTGCCGAAGTTCGGCGAACTGCGCCGGATGTCGACCGCGACGTCGAACACCTCGCCTTCGACCACGCGCACGAGCTTGCCCTGCGCATGCTCGATCTGGTAGTGCAGTCCGCGCAGCACGCCCTTCGCCGAGCGCGAATGGTTGTCCTGCACGAATTCGACACCGGCCTCGACACGCTCGGCGAATTCCCGCGCGTTGAAGCTCTCGTAAAAGAATCCTCGCGCATCGCCAAACACTTTCGGCTCGACGAGCTTCACTTCGGGCAACGCGGTTGCGGTTACTGGGATAGCCATGCGACCTGGTCCGTCAGGATGTTCTTGAGATACTGCCCGTATGCGTTTTTCGCCAGCGGCTGCGCGAGCCTCAGCACCTGCTCCGCATCGATCCAGCGGCGGCGATATGCGATTTCCTCGGGGCACGCGACGACCAGCCCCTGACGCTTCTGCAGTGTCGCGATGAAGCTCGCAGCCTCGATCAACGAATCGTGCGTGCCGGTGTCGAGCCACGCATAGCCGCGCCCCATGATCTCGACGTTGAGCGAACCGTCCGAGAGATAGCGAGAGTTGACGTCCGTGATTTCCAACTCCCCGCGCGGCGACGGCTTGATCTCGGCCGCGATGTCGCACACGCGGTTATCGTAGAAGTACAGGCCCGTGACCGCGTAGTTCGAGCGCGGGCGGGCCGGCTTTTCCTCGATCGACAGCGCGCGGAAGGACTGGTCGAACTCGACCACGCCATAGCGTTCGGGATCGTGCACGTGATACGCAAACACCGTCGCGCCGTTCTCCTGTGCGTCCGCGTGCTCGAGTTGCTTCGCAAGATCATGACCGTAGAAGATGTTGTCGCCGAGGATGAGCGCCGACGGATCGTTGCGTACGAAGTCCCGGCCGATCAGGAATGCCTGCGCGAGACCGTCCGGCGACGGCTGTACCGCGTACTGGATATTCATCCCCCACTGGCTGCCGTCGCCGAGCATCTCCTCGAAGCGCGGCGTGTCCTGCGGCGTGGAGATGATCAGCACGTCACGGATGCCCGCGACCATCAGCGTCGACAGCGGATAGTAGATCATCGGCTTGTCGTAGACGGGCAGCAACTGCTTCGATACGACATGCGTGACCGGGTACAGGCGTGTGCCGGAACCGCCGGCGAGAATGATGCCTTTGCGTGCCATGGGGTGAGCCCTCAGTTCCGTTCCGCGTAGTTGGTTTCGACCCACTTTCGATATTCGCCCGACGCGACTTCGTCGACCCATTGCTGGTTATCGAGGTACCACCGCACCGTCCGCGCGAGCCCGGTTTCGAACGTTTCGGCGGGACGCCAGCCGAGTTCGCGCTCGAGCTTGCGCGCGTCGATCGCATAGCGGCGGTCATGGCCGGGCCGATCCTTCACGTAGGCGATCTGCTCGCGATACGAGCCGGCCGCCTTCGGGCGGGCACCATCGAGCAGGTCGCACAGTGTGTGCACGACTTCGAGATTCGTCTTTTCGTTCCAGCCGCCGATATTGTAGGTTTCCCCGGGCACGCCGCGGGCGAGTACTTCCCGGATCGCGCCGCAGTGGTCGCCGACATACAGCCAGTCGCGCACGTTCAGGCCGTCGCCGTACACGGGCAACGGCTTGCCGGCGAGCGCGTTCGCGATCATCAGCGGAATCAGCTTCTCCGGAAACTGATACGGACCGTAGTTGTTCGAACAGTTCGTGGTGAGCGTCGGCAGCCCGTACGTATGATGATAGGCGCGCACGAGATGATCCGAACCGGCCTTCGTCGCCGAGTACGGGCTGTTCGGCGCGTAGGGCGTCGTTTCGGAGAATTGCGGATCGGTTGCGGACAGCGAGCCGAACACCTCATCCGTCGATACGTGCAGGAACCGGAATGCCGGCTTGTCGGCATCGCCGAGACCGCTCCAGTACGTGCGCGCCGCTTCGAGCAGCGTGAAAGTGCCGACGACGTTGGTTTGCACGAAGTCGGCCGGACCGTGAATCGAACGGTCGACGTGGCTTTCCGCAGCGAAATGCAGGACCGCGCGCGGCTTGTATTCGGCGAACAGCGCATCGAGTGCCGCGCGATCACAGATATCGACCCGCGCGAACACGTGCGCGGGATTCTTCTCGGCGGATTGCAGCGTTCGGAGGTTCCCCGCATAGGTGAGCTTATCGACATTGAGCACGGCTTCGTCGGATTGATTCAGCCAGTCGAGTACAAAGTTGGCACCGATAAATCCCGCACCGCCCGTAATCAGGATCATGAGATTCTCTCTAGTAGTACGCGGCTGGCACCGGTTTGGTACCGCCCGCTTTCGACTTGCCAGTGCAAATGGCCGTCACGTCAGGGCCGAAATTTTACCGGATCATCTCGAGCCGCCAGCGAAGACTGTAAAAATCGCGCGATCGGCAAACCGGCCCCGCATCAACCGTGCCGGGGCTGCATTACACGCATTCGACAGTCGATTATCATGGGACGGCAATCGATGCATCGCCGTGGCCTCGCGGCCCGCCTCCGTCACGACTTCAACCTCCTCGACAACGCGCCTACCCTCATGAGCCAGCCCCCCATCGCCATCGGCGACATCCAAGGCTGTCATTCAGCTTTCCAGTCGCTGCTCGAAAAGCTTTCAGCCCCCGCCGACACCCCGCTCTGGGTCGCCGGCGACATCGTCAACCGCGGCCCCGACTCCCTCGCCGCGCTGCGCGCGCTGGTCGACCTCGGCCCGCGCGCGACCGTCGTGCTCGGTAACCACGATCTCCACCTGCTCGCGGTGTCGGCCGGCATCCGCACCGAACGCCCGGGCGACACCATCGGCGAAATCCTCGACGCGCCCGACGCCGACGCACTGCTCGACTGGGTACGACACCGTCCGTTCGCCCATGTCGAAAACGACATGCTGCTGGTGCACGCCGGCGTGCTGCCGCAATGGGACACGTCGCTCGCGCTCGAACTCGCGGACGAATTGCAGCGCGCACTGCGCGCGCCGGACTGGCGCGAAACGTTACAGAACCTGTACGGCAACGAGCCGAACCAATGGAGTCCGAACCTGAAAAAACGCGACCGGATGCGCGTCGCGTTCAACGCGTTCACGCGCGTGCGCTTCTGCACGCCCGACGGCGCGATGGAGTTCAAGGCGAACGGCGGGCCCGACAGCGCACCGCCCGGCTACCTGCCGTGGTTCGATGTCCCGGCGCGCCGCACCGAAAACGTGACGGTCGTGTTCGGTCACTGGGCCGCGCTCGGCCTGATGCTGCGCGACAACGTCGTCGCGCTCGACTCGGGATGCGTATGGGGAAACCAGCTGTCGGCCGTGCGACTGACGGCCGACCCGGCGCACCGGACGGTCACGCAGGTGCAGTGCGAAGCGTGCCGCACGCCGGGCGGCGAATAGCCCGCACGCGATACGCGCGGGCGGAATGAAGCATCACCCCTCGCGCCCCGGCACCGGCTCCTCGGCCGCCGCATCGCCGGCCGCACCGGCGCCGACTTCGGTTGCCGGATACGCATGTTTCTCCAACTCCGCCAGCGACTCGGGCGACGGCTTGCCGACCTTTGCCTGCAGCGTCTCGAGCGCGGCCGCGATCGCGTCGCGCGCCGCCGCGGAAGTCGCGCGGCGGTCGCCGCCCGGCGCGATCGGCTCGCACACGTACAGGTGCACGACGAGCGGGCCGCCGCGCAACACCATGTCGAGCGACATCCCGAGCGACAGCTCGCCCGTGTAGGCCGGCGCAACCGACTGCCGCCGCTGCGCGTCCTCGTACATCAGGCAGATCGGCTGCACCGCGCAGCCGGCCGACACCGCGGCCTGGAACAGGTTCGCGTGGAACGGCAGCAGCCCCTGCCCGTCGGACGTCGTGCCCTCCGGAAACACGCACATCACGCCGCCGTTGCGCAGCCGGTCGGCCATCTCGTGCATGACCCGCATCGCCTCGGTGCGCTTCTCGCGCTGCAGGAACACGGTGTCGAGCTTCTCGGCCAGCCAGCCGACCACCGGCCATTGCCGCACCTCGGCCTTCGACACGAACGGCGTCGGCCGCCACGCGTTGACCGTGTAGATGTCGAGCCACGACACGTGGTTGCCGACGACGAGCGCGCCCGCGTCGAGGCGCGCGCCGTCGTTGTGGACGACGAGGCGCATCCCGCAGATCCGCAGCAGCTTGAGCGACCAGCGGCGCGTGAGCTCGAGGCGCCGAGCGGCGCTCACGTGCGAAAAGCGCAGCGCGACGATCGCCATGCCGCGCAACAGGTGAAAGACGAGACGCAGCTTGCGAAGAGCGGTCATGGCGAGGATCCGGCGTGGTTCAGTGACGCTCGAACGCGACCTGCCCCGCCACGAGCGTCGTGCGCACGCAGGCCGGCAGTTCGTAGCCGAGGAACGGCGAGTTGTGGCCCTGGCTCTTCAGCGCGCGCGGCTCGACGCGCCAGTGCGCGCGCGGGTCGAACACGCACAGGTCGGCCGCGCCGCCTTCGGCCAGGCGGCCTGCCGGCAGCTGCAGCACGTCGGCCGGCGCGGCGGTGATGCGGCGCAGCGCCTGCGCGAGCGGCGTGTTCGTTTCGTCGGCCCACTTCACCGTGAGCGACAGCAGCAATTCGAGCCCCGTCGCGCCCGGCGTCGCTTCGGCGAACGGCAGCAGCTTCTCGTCGTCGTCGACCGGCGTGTGATCGGAGCAGATCGCGTCGATCGTGCCGTCGGCGAGCGCCGCGCGGATCGCTTCGCGATCGCGCTCGCCGCGCAGCGGCGGGTCGAGCCGGAACTGCGAATCGAAGTAGCCGATATCGACGTCGATCAGGTGCAGGTGATTCACCCCGACGTCGCACGTCACGGGCAGCCCCTCGGCCTTCGCCTCGCGCACGAGCGCGAGACCGGCCGCCGACGACAGCCGTGCGAGGTGCACGCGCGCGCCCGTCACGCGCATCAGTTCGAAGATCGTGTGCAGCGCGATCGTCTCGGCCGCGACCGGCACGCCGGACAGCCCGAGCCGCGACGCGAGCGCGCCGCTCGCGGCGACGCCGCCGCGGCCGATGAACGCGTCGAGCGGACGCAGCCACGTCGTGTAGCCGTAGGTGCTCGCATACTGCAGCGCGCGCAGCAGCACCTGCGTGTCGCGCACCGGCACGTTCGCATGCGTGAAGCCGACGCAGCCCGATTCGGTCAGCGCGACCATCTCGGTGATCACTTCGCCCTTGAGGCCGACGGTGAGCGCGCCGAGCGGATGGACGTTCGCCTGGTGCAGGTTGCGGGCGCGGAACTTGAGCATCTCGACGAGGCCCGGCTCGTCGAGCACGGGGTCGGTGTCCGGCGGGCACACGAGCGTCGTCACACCGCCCGCGACGGCCGCGGCCATCTCGGACGCGAGCGTCGCCTTGTGCTCGTAGCCGGGCTCGCGCAGCCGCGCGCACAGGTCGACGAGACCGGGGGCGACGATCAGGCCCGCCGCGTCGATCGTCTTCTCCGCGTTGAAACCGGCCGGCGCCGTACCGGCTGGCGCGAGCGCGGCGATCTTGCCGTCCGCGACGAATACGTCGGCCTGCCGTTCGGTGCCGGCGACCGGGTCGATCAGCGTGCCGCCTTGGATATGAATCTTCATGCGCTGTCTGTGAATGCGTTGATTGCGTGAATAAGGATGCGCGAGAGCGGGCTCAGTCGCTGTTGCCGGCGACGATGCCCATCACCGCCATCCGCACGGCGATGCCGAACGTGACCTGGTTGAGGATCACCGACTGCGGGCCGTCGGCGACCTGCGAGTCGATCTCGACGCCCCGGTTCATCGGGCCCGGGTGCATCACGATCGCGTCGGGCGCGGCGAGCGCGAGGCGCTCGGGCGTCAGGCCCCAGGTCTTGAAGTATTCCTGCGCGGACGGCAGCAGCGCGCCGCTCATCCGCTCGTTCTGCAGGCGCAGCATGATGATCACGTCGACGCCCTTCAGCCCTTCGTCGAGGTTGTGGAACACCTTCACGCCCATCTGCTCGAGACCGCCCGGCAGCAGCGTGCGCGGGCCGATCGCGCGCACTTCCGGCACGCCGAGCGTGGTGAGCGCGTGGATGTCCGAGCGCGCGACGCGCGAATGCAGGATGTCGCCGACGATCGCCACGCGCAGCTTCGTGAAGTCGCGCTTGTAGTGACGGATCGTGTACATGTCGAGCAGGCCCTGCGTCGGGTGCGCATGACGGCCGTCGCCGGCGTTGATCACGTGCACGTGCGGCGCGCAGTGCTCGGCGATCAGGTACGGCGCGCCGCTCGACGCATGGCGCACGACGAACAGGTCGGCATGCATCGCCGACAGGTTGTTGATCGTGTCGAGCAGCGACTCGCCCTTGCTCGTCGACGACGCGTTGATGTTCAGGTTCAGCACGTCGGCCGACAGGCGCGTCGCGGCGATCTCGAAGGTCGTGCGCGTGCGCGTCGAGTTCTCGAAGAACAGGTTGAACACCGACTTGCCGCGCAGCAGCGGCACCTTCTTCACCTCGCGGTCCGTCACGCTGACGAACTGCTCGGCCGTATCGAGAATGTGGTTGACGATCGAGCGCGGCAGGCCCTCGATCGACAGCAGGTGTTTCAGCTCGCCGTTTTTCGTGAGCTGCGGGTTGCCCTTCAGGAAACCGTAGCGGAACCGCTCGGGGCTCGCGGCCGCGGCGGGATTGCCGGTGCGGCCAGTGGTGTCGGTGGTCATGGTGTGCGTGATTCCAACTATGCAAACGGGCCGCGGCACGAACCGGCGGCCCGGGATACGGTTTCGCGGTTCGCTCAGGCGCCGTGCGCCTCGCCGTGGGCCTCGATATGCAGCGTGAACTGCGCGGCCTCGTCGCGTGCCAGCACGAGCGTCGCATCGGCCGGCACGTCGATGGTGCCGCCCGAGAAGCGCGCGGCGACCGGCAGCTCGCGGCCGCCGCGATCGGCGAGCACCGCAAGCTCGACCGCGGCCGGACGGCCGTAGTCGAACAGTTCGTTGAGCGCGGCACGCACGGTGCGGCCGGTGTACAGCACGTCGTCGACGAGCACGATGCGCGCGCCGTCGACCTCGAACGGCAGCGACGTCGGGCTCGCCTGGCTGTGCAGCCCCTTCTTCGCGTAGTCGTCGCGATGCAGCGCGACGTTCACGACGCCGAACCCCGGCGCGCCGAGATCGCGCGCGAGGCGCTCGGCGAGCCAGGCGCCGCCGCTGTGAATGCCGGCGAGCCGCGGGCCGCCCGGCTCGGCGAAGGCCGTGCCGTATGCGTCGCGGATCTGGTCGAGCAGGACGCGGTAGCGCGCGTCGGCGTCAATGGTGCTCATGGTCGGACAATTGATCGAGATACTGTTGAAGGATCACGCGCGCGGCCTCGGCATCGAGCATCTCGGCGCGGGCGCGCCCGCGCACGTTGCGCTCGCGCAGCCCGGCCTCGGCCTCGACCGACGAATAGCGTTCGTCGACCCACGTGACGGGCAGCCCGAAGCGGCCGTTCAGCTGGTTGCCGAAGCGCTTCGCCTGCTGCGTCATCTCGTGCGGCGTACCGTCCGGATGCATCGGCAGGCCGACCACGAGCGCATCCGGCCGCCATTCGGCCAGCAGCTCGCCCACCGCCTTGAAGCGGTGCTCGCGGTTCAGGTTCTGGATCACGACGAGCGCACGGGCCGAGCGCGTCAGCGCGTTGCCGACCGCGACGCCGATACGTTTTTCGCCGTAGTCGAACGCCAGGAGCGTCGCATCGCGCGCGCTCGCGCCACTCATGCGTGCCCTGCTTCGCCGGACAGCATCGACGAGCTGACGCCGAGCAGGCCGAGCGCGGCTTCGAAGCGTTCCTCGGCCGGCGTGTCGAACACGATGCGCGGATCGGCGGCCACGGTCAGCCAGCCGTTGCGGGAAATTTCTTCCTCGAGCTGCCCGGCGCCCCAGCCGGCATGGCCGAGCGTCAGCAGGAAGCGCTTCGGGCCGGTGCCCGTCGCGACCGCCTCGAGCACGTCCTTCGACGTCGTCATCTCGAGCCCGCCCTCGACCGACATGGACGAGTTGTAGTTCGCGCCCTCGACCGGCTCGTGCAGCACGAAGCCGCGCTCGGTCTGGACCGGGCCGCCGAAGTACACGGGAATGTGCAGCAGCGGCTCGATGTCGAGCTTCAGGTCGATACGGCTGAACAGCGATTCGAGGTCGATGTCGGTGGGACGATTGATGACGAGGCCGAGCGCGCCGCGCTCGCTGTGATCGCAAAGGTAGACCACCGTTCCCGAAAACGTCGGATCCGCCATGTTCGGCATGGCGATCAGGAACTGGTTGGTGAGATTGATGCGATCGGAAGGCTTTGACATGGTTTGAATTTTAGCAAAGACGCCGCGACCTGACCGGGCCGCGATCAACAAGCAACGCCGCGCGACGCTGGCAACGACGCGCGCGGATCACACGGCACTCTAACACGCGCGCGGGCGCTGTCGGCAGCGTGTTGCCGGCCCGTGCGGCAAGGGCCGCCGCCGCGGTCGCACCCCGTTGCGCATCAGGTCCGGCCGAGCGCCGCGCCGAGCGCCTCGGACGCTGCGGTCAGGTCCGGCGGCGCCACTCCCGCCGCGATCTTCAGCAGCGCGCCGCGCAGCATGTCGGACGCGCGGCCGTGCGCGTCGAGCCCGCCGTCGGCGAGCGGCACGCCGTGCGCGGCACGGCGCCACGCGAGCCCGAGCGTATCCGCCAGCAGCGCCGCGTGACCGAGCCCGAGCGCGCACGCGGCCGTGCCGACCCGGTAGGCGGCCGCGGATGCGCGCCATGCGGCCCCCGCATCGGCCGCGGCCGGATCGACGGCCAGATCGGCCATCGACGCGTCGGCCGTCTGCAGGAAATCCTCATACGCATGCGCGTTGACGGTCACGACGCCGAGCAGGCGGGTGGGCGCCGCCGCGACCGCGTCATGCTCGGCCTGCGCGGCGCCGGCCTCCCACAGCGCCTCGGACGCGGGCGTGCCGGCGACATGCCAGTCCACGGTCAGCCCGTAGTCGTGCAACACGTCGACGAGCGCGACGTCTTCCGCGGCCGCGCCGAACAGCGCGAAATCGCGCCACAGCAGCGCAACCGTCTCGCGCACGAGCGCCGGCGGCGCATTGCGCCTGCCCTGCGCGTGCTCGCCCAGCAGCAGGTTGGTCCGCGCAAGGAAACGTTTCAGCTCGGGCGCCGCGCTGGCGCGCAGCACGCGCAGGCACGCGGCGGCGAGCCGCCAGAAGTCGTACGGGGTGTCGTCGGCCAGCGCGGTCAGGGTCGAATCGAGTTCGTCGAGCGCCGCGTCGGGCGTGCCGTGCGGCGCGCGCAACACGCCGAGCAGCGCCTGCTCGTAACGGGCCCGCGCCCGGCTCGCGAATGCGTCGGGCAGCGCGCGCAGCGTCGCCGGCGGCGTCGCGCGCCCGACGAGTGCCAGCACGTCGAGCGGCACGCTCGCGTGCAGGTCGGCCGCGCTCTGCACGCGCAGCGCTCGGAAATGTTCGAACAGGATGGGCGAGCAGGCCAGCTCGCGCAGATTGTGGCGCTCGACCGCCGCGCGGAAATCGCGCAACGCGACGCGCCAGGCGGCGGCACTCGGTTCGGCGGCGACGAGCGGCGCTGCAGCGGCCAGTTGCCCCGCGAAACGGGCGGCCGGCAGCCAGCCGGCCTCGGCCAGCACCGCGGCAGCGGCCGACAGCGGCGCGGCCGCGTCGTCGCGACGCTCGAATGCGTCGGCGGCCGCCGCAAACCACGCGTCGGCCGCGCGCACGGCCCCGCCGCGCGGGTTGGGCAATGCGTCAGGGTGGGGAACGTTCGCCGGATCGGACGTCATGGACACGCGCGCCTGTCATCGTCAAGTCGCTCGCGCCGGCCGCGACGCGCAAGCGCCGGGCAACCGCGAGGCCGGAGCGGTGTGTCCGTGGGCCAAGGGTCCGGTCAGATCTGGACCATCTCGAAGTCTTCCTTGCGCGCGCCGCATTCGGGGCACGTCCAGTTGATCGGGACGTCTTCCCAGCGCGTGCCCGGGGCGATGCCCTCTTCGGGCAGCCCGGCTTCTTCGTCATAAATCCAGCCACAAATCAGGCACATCCAGCTCTTGTATTCCATCTTAAGCCGCGTCGGGGAAAAGTCGGTAAATTCGGGAGCCATGATGGTACCGTGTCGGGGCCGGACTGCCTAGCAATCGCACTGGAGTATGGCGACTACGTTGCGCTGCGCTAAAAAATCCGTCGTGCGGGCCGGATTCCGCCGCATAATGGCTGGAAAGTGCGGCCTGCCGGGCAACACAGGGCCAAAACGCCCACTTCGCCTCGCCGTCCGCAGCTCCGTCGCTTCCCCGTTTTTTTCTTGCCCCATTTTTCCATGTCCAGCAACGCCCCTCCGATCGTCCTCACCTTCGGCCTGTCCGATCCCACCGGCGGCTCCGGCCTCCAAGCCGATCTGATGACCCTGGCGAGCATGGGCTGTCACGGCGTGTCCGTCCTGACGGGCTATACCGTGCGCGACTCCGCCGCCTGCGACGAAGTGACCGGTCTCGATCCCGATGTCGTCGCCGCCCAGGCGCGCATGCTGCTCGAGGACATGCCGGTCGCCGCGTTCAAGATCGGCGCGGCGACGCGCGCGGAAGTCGTGAGCGCGATCGCCGAAGTGGTCGCCGACTACGACGGCGTGCCGCTCGTGCTCGCACCGGACTTCACGCTCGACGACGAGCACGTGCTCGCCGCCGACGACCTGCGCGAATCGATCGCCGACCTGCTCGCACCGCAGACGACGCTGCTGGTCGCCGACCACGCGACGCTGATCGCGCTCGCGCAGCCGGACGGCGATGCCGAGGCGCCGAATCTCGACGCGGCCGTGTCGCACCTGCTGTCGCAGGGCTGCGAGTACATCCTGTCGTCGGAGACGGGCTCGCACCGGCTCGTCAACACGCTGTACGGCGAGGAAGGCCAGCTTCGCGAAGACATGTGGGATCGCTCGCCGCACCGGCTGATGGGCATCACCGATACGCTCGGCGCGGCGATCGCGGCACTGCTCGCGAATGGCCAGGAGCCGCCCGAAGCGGTGCGCGAAGCGCAGGAATACCTGTACCAGGCCGTCCGCGACGCGTTCCGGCCCGGCATGGGCGCATACCTGCCCGACCGGTTCTTCTGGGCCCGCAGCAATGATGATGCGGACACACCACGAGCCATGAAGGCCGATCCGGTGCCGAGGACGTCGCACCGGCATTGAGTCACCGGGGACGGCCGGTGTTTAAGCGATCAAACGCCGGCCGCCCTTCTTGTCGTCTCGGCAGCACACCTCCCGCATCGGCAAATCGACGCTGATGCACGCAAATCCATCGGCAACAGCTGCCGGCTCGGCGCGCCCCCCTCCCAACGTTCGTTTTCCCGGCCAGCGCGTCGGCCCGAGCAATCGCGACCATTCAACCTCGCGGCCGAATCCGCGTTCGCGCCCGCCTTACTCGCAGCGATTTTCGACTAACCGATGAATTGGCGTCGTACTTCTCAACGTCCAATTGCGTCGAAAATCGAACCGGTCCAATAGATTGGAGACCAAGCTCAATGCTAGGGTTCATTGCATTCAATGTGACCGATGCAAAGGAGCATGCGATGGCGCAAGACATTTTCCTGAAACTGACCGGCATCAAAGGCGAATCTCGAGATGCGTCGCATCCGGATGAGATCGAGGTATTGGAGTGGGATTGGTCCGCCGAGCAGCCATCGACCACACGCTCCGGGACTGGCGGCATTGGAGCCAAGTGCACGGCCAACGATCTGACCATCGAGCACTATGTCGATCGCGCATCGCCGATCCTCATGCTGCATTGCCTGAAAGGCAATCATATCGAGAACGCCGTCCTGGTCGCGCGCAAGGCCGGCCGCATGCCACTCGAGTACCTGAAGATCACGCTGGACGACGTAGTAATCACGCGGATCAATTCAGTCGCCAATTTCAACATGGCGCGGCCCCGAGAGGAAGTCCAGCTCTCATTCGCCCATATTCGGCAGGAGTATGTCGTTCAGAACGCGCGAGGCAGGAGCGGCGGAACAGTCGCGGCAGGATACGACATCAAAACCGGCAAAGCGACTTGAAAATTGGAGGCAGTCATGCTTTTCATTTCAAAGCAGGGCCATGTCGACGCCGAACGCGTGATCGTCAAAATATACTCGTCCATCGAACGAGGGCCGATGGAGCACGTGAACGGAATCGTCGTCCATCAAACCGGAGGCGCCACCGTCTCCAGCACCTTCAACAGCTATGGCAACACCGCGCACGTTCCGAACGGCGCCCACTTCCTGATCGACAAGGATGGCACGATTTATCAGACCGCCTCCCTGAACAGGATTACCAATCACGTCGGTAAATTGCAGTCACGTTGCATCACCACACTCAACTGCTCGACCACGGACCTCCGGGCGGCACGGCGGGCGTACCAAGCCGGTCCAACGGCATTCCATCGCCACGAGTCCCGGAAAGCATTTCCGGACCGCTACCCGTCCAACTCGGACGCAATAGGAATCGAACTTGTCGGCATGTACTACCCCGACGAGAAAACCGCGGAACTGGTCTATGAAAGCGTCACAACTGAACAGAATGCATCGCTCAAATGGCTGGTTCGCGAATTGTCCGAGACGCTGAACGTCGAGATGCGAGAGGTGTATCGGCACCCGGAAGTCGGACGCAAGAACGCCACCGAAGCTAGCACTGCACGGTGGGAGTGACATGATGGATCTAGCCAGATGTGTCGCCACGGTTGCGTTGTGCATCCCGATCACCATCTGCCAGGCCAGAGAGGTGAAGGCCGTGACGGTCGAGCAATCCGGCCAGACGTCGAACCCGGACGATCCGCTTGCGAGGGATGCATGCAGGAACTTCACACCGACCGTCGACCAGCTGAAGCGATTCTTTTCCAGAGCAGCGCCGATTGACGGCAAGTTCGTGGCCCACGATTACTACTCGCCCTGTCATTCGAGCGGCACCGTTTCGTTCCCGGACGGCAGTTCGGGGAGGTGGCGCGTCTACTCAGGCGGCACCGCGTCACTGACATGGGCTTCGAACGGCACCACAGTCTATCTCTACAACGGCCGCCACAACGGCTGGCGCGACCCGTTCGCGTGCAGCTACGGCCTTCACGATGAAATCGACGACACTTCGTGCTATCTGCCGGGCTTCTGATTCCAGTCGCGCCGGCACACGCATAAAAAAAGACCCGCATCGCTGCGGGTCTTTTCCTTTGGCTGGAACGCGCATCGCTGCGCGTTCCGGACACCCTCGACCGAAGTCGATTACATGTCCATGCCCATGCCGCCCATGCCGCCCGGCATGCCGCCCGCCATCGGTGCATCTTCCTTCGGCAGTTCTGCGACAGCTGCGTCGGTCGTCAGCAGCAGGCCAGCAACCGAAGCTGCGTTCTGCAGTGCGGTGCGCGTGACCTTGGTCGGGTCGACGACGCCGGCTTCAACCATGTCGACGTACTCGCCCGTTGCTGCGTTGTAGCCGTAGTTGCCCGTGCCTGCAGCAACTGCCGCCACCACGACGCTGGCTTCTTCGCCGCCGTTCGTGACGATCTGGCGCAGCGGCTCTTCCATCGCGCGCAGCACGATCTTGATGCCGGCGTTCTGGTCGGCGTTCGCGCCGGTCAGGGCTGCGATCGCGGTGCGAGCGCGGATCAGCGCAACGCCGCCGCCTGCCACGATGCCTTCTTCCACAGCTGCGCGCGTTGCGTGCAGTGCGTCTTCGACACGTGCCTTCTTTTCCTTCATTTCGACTTCGGTCGCAGCACCGACCTTGATCACTGCCACGCCGCCGGCCAGCTTGGCCACGCGCTCTTGCAGCTTTTCACGGTCGTAGTCCGACGTCGCTTCTTCGATTTGCGTGCGAACTTGCTTGACGCGCGCTTCGATGTTCACGGCTTCGCCTGCGCCGTCGATGATCGTCGTGTTTTCCTTGCCCACTTCGATGCGCTTCGCCTGGCCCAGTTCGGCCAGCGTTGCCTTCTCGAGCGTCAGGCCGGTTTCTTCCGCGACGACTTGACCGCCGGTCAGGATCGCGATGTCTTCCAGCATGGCCTTGCGGCGATCGCCGAAGCCCGGCGCCTTGACCGCAACGGTCTTCAGGATGCCGCGGATGTTGTTGACGACCAGCGTTGCGAGCGCTTCGCCTTCGACGTCTTCAGCGATGATCAGCAGCGGACGGCCAGCCTTCGCGACTTGCTCGAGCACCGGCAGCAGATCACGGATGTTCGACACCTTCTTGTCGTGCAGCAGCACGAACGGGTTGTCGAGGACGGCGACTTGCTTGTCCGGGTTGTTGATGAAGTACGGCGACAGGTAGCCGCGGTCGAACTGCATGCCTTCGACGACGTCGAGTTCGTCGGCGAGCGACTTGCCGTCTTCGACGGTGATCACGCCTTCCTTGCCGACCTTGTCCATCGCTTCAGCGATGCGATCGCCGATCGACGTGTCGCTGTTCGCCGAGATCGAGCCGACCTGCGCGATTTCCTTGTTCGTCGTGCACGGCTTGCTGATCTTCTTCAGCTCTTCGACAGCCGCTGCGACTGCCTTGTCGATGCCGCGCTTCAGGTCCATCGGGTTCATGCCCGATGCGACGTACTTCATGCCTTCGCGAACGATCGATTGCGCGAGGACGGTTGCCGTCGTCGTGCCGTCGCCTGCGTTGTCGCTGGTCTTGGAAGCGACTTCCTTGACCATTTGCGCGCCCATGTTCTGGAGCTTGTCCTTCAGCTCGATTTCCTTCGCGACCGACACACCGTCCTTGGTGACCGTCGGGCCGCCGAAGCTGCGCTCGAGCACGACGTTGCGGCCCTTCGGACCCAGCGTGACCTTGACTGCGTTGGCGAGAATGTTCACGCCTTCGACCATCTTCGAACGGGCGGAATCGCCGAATACGACGTCTTTAGCTGCCATCTTCTAACTCCTTGAATTCTTGGGAATATGTGCCGTCAGTGGACGCTTACTTCGCGTTGACCACGGCCATGATGTCTTCTTCGCGCATGACCAGCAGCTCCTGGCCGTCGACCTTGACGGTCTGGCCAGCGTACTTGCCGAACAGCACGCGATCGCCGACCTTCACGTCGAGCGCGATCGGCGCGCCCTTGTCGTCGCGCTTGCCCGGGCCGACCGCGAGGATCTCGCCTTGATCCGGCTTCTCAGCAGCAGCTTCGGGGATCACGATGCCCGAGGCGGTCTTGGTTTCCTGATCCAGGCGCTTGACGATCACGCGATCGTGCAAAGGACGAAGGTTCATATTCACTCCTCTCTTGACTGAGATTGAAGAACGCTTAGGGAATCTGCCCGGCGGGTCGCCCGGCAGAGAATTGTTAGCACTCTCGTGCAGCGAGTGCTAATTATATGGACGGGTTTTGACAAATTCAAGAAGGGGAACCGGACGAATTTTCAGGGCGGCGGAGCAGCTGTCGAGGTTCAGTCAACGTGGAACTTCATCCACTTAAGTTTGAATTCTGCAGCGCGCCAAACGCCCCAGCGAGCAATCTTTTTACCTACAAAACAATAGGTTACGATGAAGCCGCGACTTCAGCCCGATGCTTCATCGACAGCGATCGCGCCACGCGCTAGCGTCCGCCCAGCTTTGCCGCGAGCTTCCCTGCCCCATCTGGGGAATTCCCCTATGTCTCAAGGCAATTTTGTGGCGAGGGGTCGCATCACTGCAATCTTCTACCAACGGAGCACTCAAGAGCCGTGCCGATACACACATTCAATTTGAAGGGGAGCGACTGAAGTACCCTGCATCCGTGATGCCGGACCAACGAGTCGACCGCTGCTCTGCAAACGTTCGCTTCCGCTCGGGAGCCTCTCTCTACCCCGGAGTTCTAGGGACCGCTTGCGGTCGACCACTGCCTGACGTGCCGTCTCTGACCGCCCCCTAAGCGACCACGTGCCGGACTTACCGCGACGGCCGCTCACGGGGCCATGGCGTGCGCTCCATGGACGTCGATAGGTGTGCCCTTTTAAATATGAAGCGTTTTGTTACACTCAGTTGCGGCCCTCTTTTGCCCCCACTACGACGACTCAACGGTTCCACATTTAGCTTGGCACCGCTGCTCTAGGAGGCTACCCGCTAAAGACCGTGAATACGCTCTTGGGCTTACGCTAACACAGCACCGTTTAATACGAGCCGCTGCCAGAGAGCGACTGAGGTTGGCCAATGCCGAGGCAGTATTACGACATGCCAAGCTTCAGCTCCAGGAGCAATGGGCCCACGCGGTTCGCTCCGGCAGAAAACTCAAGATGAACCGTGACTTCGTCGGCTCGCGAAACAAGAACTCAGTCGATGTGCTCGACCCGCGATCTAG